>JACCUF010000204.1 GCA_013811975.1 Geodermatophilaceae bacterium
GGGGTACAGCGAGTACAACCAGCGTGCCTTGCTGGCGCGGTGGGCCGATCACCTCGAACGGCCGATCACCGCCGCCGTGGCGCGCGACATCGGCGGCCAGGACGAAGTGGTGCCCGCGCTCGAGCACCTCCCATCCGAGGACACCGCCGAGGTGACCGGCGCGTGAGTACCCCGGTCTCGGACATCGACACGCATTCGGCACGCTCCGTCCTGGGTGCCCATGCCTCACGGATCCAACGGGCTGGCTCGACCCTGCCCTTCGGCGATCAGCGGCACCTGGAAGCCCACCAATGGCTCGTCGACGAGGCGTACCTGCTCGATGCGCAGGGCTACGAGGCATGGCTGGAGTCGCTCACCGACGACATCCACTACCTGATGCCGGTGCGGGTCACCACCGCGCTTGGCTCCGGCTTCGACACGTCGCCGGGAATGGCGCACTTCGACGAGGACAAGTACTCGCTGTCCCGCCGTGTGGCCAGGTTCCTGACAGAGCACGCCTGGACCGAAGACCCGCCCTCACGGCTACGCCATCACCTTTCCAACGTGCGGACCTTCGCCACCCCGGACGAGAACCACCTGATCGTCGAGTCTGCGACCCTGCTGTTCCGCAACCGCGGTGACGTACGCGAGTCGTCGTTCATCTCGGCCGGCCGCGAGGATCTGCTCCGCCGGTCGCCGTCCGGGTCGGGCTGGCAGCTGGCTCGGCGCACGATCATGGTCGATGAGTCGGTCATGCGGATGCAGAACCTGGCGATTTTCCTATGAGACTTCAGTGAGAATTCAGTGGGCGGGCGAGACCGAGCAGGAACGAGCGGCAGCCCGTGCGGCACACGAGCGTTCCGAACTTGCCGCGCACACCACCGGTGAGCCCCTCGGCATCGGCAACGAGTTCTCCGAGATCCGGGTCAGCCGGGTGGAGACCCGCAACGGGTCGAGATTGTTGATCGAGTCGCCGCGCTCTGGTCAATGGGTCGCCTTGTGCCCGCTGGAACTCGAGGCACTGACCTGGCAGAACACCGCGACCTTCTCGGCGATGATCGGGAACCCGTTCGGGCCGCTGGTGCCAGAGAAAGAAGTGCCCACCGGGGACGAGGCGCGTACGGAGGACAGCGGGTGAGCGACTGGTTGGACGGGCGTCGAGCCCTTGTCGTGGGCGCTGGATCCGGGATCGGTCGGGCAGTCGTCGATGCCTTTCTCCAAGAGGGGGCGCGCGTGGCTGTCCTGGAACGCGACGCGGACAAGTGCGCGGCGCTGCGCGAGGCCCTGCCTGAGATGCCCGTCACCGAGGGGGATGCGACCACGCGCGCGGCCAATGACGACGCGGTCGCGGCGGCGGTCGCGGCATTCGGCGGCCTGGACGTGCTCGTCAACTGCGTTGGCATCTTCGACTTCTACCGTGGCGTGAGCGAGCTCGACGCCGAACTGATCGACGAAGCCTTCGACGAGATCTTCCGGACCAACGTCAAGAGCCACCTGCACTCGGTACGCGCTGCCCTGCCCGCGTTGCGCGACGCGGCCAGCCGCGGCTCGACCAGTGTCGTGCTGCTGACCGAGTCCACCTCGGGCTACTACCCCGGCCGTGGCGGCGTGCTGTACGTGTCGTCCAAGTTTGCGGTCCGCGGCATGGTCACCGCCTTGGCCCATGAGTTGGCGCCCGACATCCGGGTCAATGGCGTAGCGCCCGGGGGAACCCTGAACACCGATCTCCGCGGACCTGCCAGCCTTGATCTGGACGGCAAGCGGCTGGATGACACTCCCGGCCGGGCCGCCGACCTCGCTGGCCGGGTTCCGCTCCAGGTCGCCCTGTCCGGACCGGATCATGCCTGGAGCTACGTCTTCCTCGCCTCGGATCGCGCCCGCGGCATCACCGGCGACGTGCTGCACCCCGACGGCGGGATGGGCGTCAAGTGACGACGAAGGACGGAAGGCCGCGGTCGTGGCTGTCGTGAAGGCCGATTTCGGGGTCTGCCAGGGCTATGCCAACTGCGTGATGACCGCGCCAGAGGTCTACGACATTGACGACGACGGCGTCGTGGTCCTGCTCAAGGATGAGATCTCTGACGCGGAAAGGGCCAAGGTTCAGGAAGCCGTCAACAGCTGCCCTGTCTCAGCACTGTCCATCGAGGACGAATGACCGGCAGCACGGTTGTGATCGTCGGAGCCTCGGTCGGCGGCGTACGAACTGCGCAGGCACTTCGCCGGGAGTCCTATGCCGGCCGGATCATCCTGATCGGTGCGGAATCCGAGCTGCCCTACGACAAGCCGCCGCTGTCCAAGCAGTTCCTCGCCGGCGCCTGGCCCGCTGAACGGGTCTTGTTGC
>JACCUF010000219.1 GCA_013811975.1 Geodermatophilaceae bacterium
GGGTCGAGGCGATCACGCGAGCAATCGCCAACTGAACTTGGTCCCGATGAACGACTGCACCTTGCCCCGTGATCCCTGAGCACCGGCTGCCCGGACGTTCACCGACGGGCCGACCTCGAACCGCATCCAATCCCCGATGTCGAGCGAGGCGGCATGGCGCAGCTGCCGCTCCACATCCGCGATCGCGCCAGCCCGATAGATATCGATGTCGATCGTGTGACGCACCGAGATTCTGCGTGCCAGAAGCGCGGTGGCGCCCTTGATGACCCATCCCTCATCGAGTCGATAGAGCCGCTCGACCAATTGGTCGTAGGCGTATTGGCGCTGCAGTTCGCCCAACTGCCACGGGCTCTCCTTGGCCTGTGCGCGCAACTTGTCGGTCACCGCGTCGCGTGCCGCCAGCGGAGTCTTGTACCGAGGCTCCTGGGCGGTCACGCCGCACCATCTTCGGCCGTGGACGCGCTGCCGCCGGCTCGGGGATCGCTCGCTGCCGCCTCCGCCAGCCACACCTCACGTTCACGATCACCAGAGACGTCCAGTAGCCAGCCTATGAGGCCCAGCCCATCGCCGCGCCGCAGCCCATAAGCGGCGGCGTACGGGGCGATCGCGCTCACCATCGCGCCCGGGTAGTCGAAGACCGAACGCAGCGCGTCGGCGATGACCTGGCCGATGGCGCCGGGATCCTCTCGGATGTAGAGGTGGCGGCCCGCTCGGCGCCCAGGATGGCGACGCCGCCGTCGGCGGCCCTTGTCCACACCGCCTAACCCGTGCTAAATCAGGGGTTTTTCATGGCCCGGTCTGCAGCCAGCGCCGCCCACAAGGCTCTGACCTGCGGCTTTGCTCCCCCGGTTGGACTCGAACCAACAACCCCGCGATTAACAGTCGCGTGCTCTGCCAATTGAGCTACAGGGGAATGACGGCGCTGGGCTCGCGGTGTCGCCATGGCGTCGGCAAGGTTACCGCACCGGGTCCGTCTAGCTCTTGTTTAGCCTGGACCCGTCAAAACGGCGCAATACACTGTAAGTTTGGCCGATGATGAAGTTATCGTTCGTGCTAGGTCTCGGCGTCGGCTATGTCCTGGGCAGTAAGGCGGGGCGGCAGCGCTATGAGCAGTTGCTTCGATCCTGGCGCCAGGTCCGGGAGAACCCGGCGGTGCAGGAGGCCGCGGGACTGGTTCAGGCTCGCGCCGAGAACGTCGTAGGCGCCGTCAAGTCCCGGATCGGCAGCGAGACCTCCGACCCGCTCGCCTCATCGGGCTACCCCGGCCGGATGAACGGCTCGCGCCACTAGAGTTCTCAGCCCCGATCGCACCGGGAGAAGCCGTGAGTGGACCGCAGATCGATGCCATCGGAGTCGCAGTCTCGGACATGGCAGTGGCCATAGCTTTCTACTCCCGGCTGGGCCTGGACTTCCCGCCCGAGGCCGAAACCCAGCCGCATGCTGAAGCGATGCTGGGCTCCTCCATGCGGTTGATGCTCGACACCGAGGCGATGCTGCTCCAGATCGACCCGGCTTGGTCTGCTATCCCCGGGGGGCGGCTCGGGCTTGCCGTTCGGCTGGCCGACCCGGCAGCACTCGACGCGCTCTATGCCGAACTGGATGCCCAAGGTCTAGGCGTCAAGCAACCGTGGGACGCCTTCTGGGGTCAGCGCTACGCTGTCGTATGCGACCCAGACGGCCTGCATCTCGATCTTTATGCCCAGCTGCTGGACGACTCGGCGACCCCGGCTCCCTGAGCGCAGCCGCGACTACTCCGCGTCAGGCGTCGACATCGCTGCCGCAGCCTCCAGTATCGCGGTTGCCTTTCGACGGAGTTGCGGGTCATCGGCGTCGGAGTCCAGGTCGAACACCGCGTACCAGAGCAGCCCGTCTCTGCCGCTCACACGACGTCCGACCAGCAGCAGCGTGCTCCCGGCTCCGAGAGCTCGCCGATATGAGCCCGCGACACTGCGATCAACCCGCTGACGAACCACGCGAGGCAGGTCGGCGGGCTCTGGCAGCGCTAGGCTTGCCGCGGGCAGCCGCTTCATGATCTGCGGTGCCACCTGTTCGGCGGAGGTCACCGTGAGGACATCACCGGCCCACTTGGCGGACACGATGAACTCCCATCGCAGGAGTTGCCCGGCAGGCTGATCGCCAGTGGCCCCGACCGAGGCGGATCGGCCGTCGCCGATCCGAAGGCCGCGTTGCGTCGCGACGACCAGATCTCCGTACGGTGTCGCTGCGAAGCTCAGCACGCGTTCGTCCGGTTCCAGCCAGGCGCGCGCATGGTCGGGCAACGATGGACGGCGACGGGGCCAGATGCTCACCCGGCCAACACCGCCACCGTCACGGCTGCCCCCCCATGCCACGCTCCCCAAGCACCTTCGCCTGCTGTTCCAGCGAGATCAGCTCGCCGAAGATCCGCTGGTAGTCCTCCGGTGCATTCACCGGGTTCATCCGTTGCAGTCGCCCTTTGAGCGCTGCAACTTCCCGGTTCGCCGCGAGGTGCTGCAAGCGGGCCAGGACTGCAGAGATGTAGTCGGTCTCGTCCTTGTTGCTGTCCGGTCTGAGTGGTTCGACGCAGAGCTGGGTGACCAGGCTGATCAGGATCGGGTCATCCAAGCCAGCGGCTACCGCTTCGGCCCAGGCCGGGCCGCTGACTGGCGCGCTGCCCGCCCCGCCGGCCTCGGCGATGGCCAACCGTAGGAGTCGGTAGGCCTGCTGGGTATAGCCCGCCGACCCCACAGCATCGAAAACCGGCCCGGCCACAGCGGGTCGCTGCATCGCGGCCTTGAGAGCTTCGCGTTCGACCATGGATGCTGTTCCATCGTCCGGACGCGCGACCCGGGTCGGCACCCCCACGGTCGTCGCGACCCCAGGCCCATCCCCGCGGTTGCTCCCCGGCGCCCCCCCACGCGACGCATTGGTGTTGGGTGTCTGTCCCGGCCTACCTGCGCGGCGTACCTCGGCGATGACTGACTCCATGTCCATACCGAGCAATCCAGCGAGGACCCGCGCGTACTCCGGGCGCAGACCTCGGTCCTTGATGTGGGCGACCATCGGCGCCGTGCGCTGCAGGGCGGCCACGCGGCCCTCAGCGGTTTCCAGGTCGTAGCGCGCCACTGTTGCGCGCAGGACGAAGGCAACCAGTGGTACGCGACGGGCGATCAGGTCGCGCACGGCCTCATCACCGCGGTCCTGACGCAACTCGCACGGATCCCGACCGTCGGGTTCGATCGCTACGAAGGTCTGCGCGACGAAGCGCTGATCCTCGCCGAACATCTTGAGTGCCGCGGCCTGGCCGGCGGCATCACCGTCGAAGGTGTAGATCACCTCACCGCGCAGCTCGTCCTGGTCCATCAGCAGCCGCCGCAGGACGCCGATGTGCTCGACGCCGAAGGCCGTACCGCAGCTTGCGATCGCCGTCGGAATTCCGGCCAGGTGGCAGGCCATCACGTCGGTATAACCCTCGACGACCACCGCCTGGTGTCGTCGGGCGATGTCGCCCTTGGCGCGCTCGATGCCGTACAGGACGTGGCTCTTCTTGTACAACGGGGTGTCCGGGGTGTTGAGGTACTTGGGCCCGTCGTCATCATCGAATATCTTGCGGGCACCGAAGCCGATCACGTCTCCGGTGATGTCCCGGATCGGCCACAGGAGCCTGCGGTGGAAGCGGTCGATTAGCGTCCCCCGCGAGGACTGCTTGGCCAATCCGGCCGTGGTCAGCTCACTTTCGGTGAAACCCTTGGCACGCAAGGTACGGGTTAGCGTGTCCCAGCCACCCGGGGCGAACCCACAGTCGAACTGCTCAGCGACCTCCCGATCGAATCCCCGCACGGCGAGGAACTCTCTGGCCGGCAGCGCTTCCTCACTGACGAGCTGTTCGGCGTAGAAGGCGGCGGCCAATTTGTTGGCCTCTTGTAGCCGGCCGCGTTGTCCGGTCGGCGCACTCGGACGGCCAGGTCCCGAACCGGTGTCCTCGTAGCGCAGCTGGATGCCCGCGCGCGTGGCCAGACGTTCCACCGATTCGGTGAAGGACAGATGCTCGACCTGTTCCACGAACCGGATGACGTCGCCCCCATTGCCGCACCCGAAACAGTTTCCGGTGAGGATGTTGTCCTCCAGTACGAAGGCGTGCCCCTCCTGCACGACGGCGCAGTACACCTCTTCCATCCGCTCGGTCGGCTCGACAGTCTCGACCACCCAGCCGCGCCGAGCAAAGGCCCTGCTGGTTCCCGAAAAGCGGAGCCGATGTGCGCTGAGGACGAAGAACTCCTCAGTGAGGTCCTGGTTCACCAAGTGAATGCGATACAGCGACGACGGCTCCCGACCTGGAAAACCTTCGCGGACTTGCTCGGTGACCCCGTACGTGCCGATACCCAGCCGAGTGCAGACGTCCCGGACAAACAGGAGATCCTCGCGAACGGCGGAGTTCAGGATCAGCGTTCCGTCCTTGGCGACGAACCCATCGGCGGCGAAGTACCCGGCTAGCCATCCGTAGAGGTAGGACCCCGACTCGTCGACGTTGGGACGGTCCTTGAAGTAACCCGGGAGGTGCAACGCTCGCAGCTGCGTCCCGTACGAGCCGACGTAGCTGTTCGGAAAGTACTTCAGAACTTCGACATCCTTGACGGGGTCGAAGTTTGCAACACTGCCGCGGTTCAGCCGCGACCCGTCGCCGAAGGTAAACCCATGTGCAACACCGAAGGGTGACGGTGGCGTTCGGCTGATCTGACCTCGTGGAAAAACAGCACGTAGCCGATGACCGGGCCGTAGCGCGTTGGTGAGCACTTCCCGATCGGTACGGCCGTTGGGTCTGTCGGTGACAAACCATCGATGTTCCGCAGTGGCATGAATGACCTTGTGCTGGCCGTTGCGACCCAACCTGATCTTCGTCAGCGGCTGCACTCCGAAGGAGTAGAAGGGCGCCGACATCCAGTTCGCGTTTCGGCCGAGTATCCGGTGGGTGCCTCCGGCGAGTTCGCGGATCGGCCGAATGCCATCCCAGGTGAGGACCCTGGTTTCTCCGGCGAGGCAGTAGTAGAGTCCGCGGGCTGGAGTTACCTGGAAAGACGGCGACTTCTCGTCGTGAAATGGACACAGGCCCTTCAGACTTCCGCCACCGGCTCGGCGCAGCTGCAGATGCTCTCCGACGATCTCGTCTATGGCCGACCGATCGCGGACCAGAGCGATGTCCTCGTTACGGATCCTCACCCGCGGGCTCGTGCCGGCATGGTCGTGGCCGTCACGAACTACCCGCAGCGGCGGCAGCGCCTCCGGCGATGGCGCCGGTGGTGGCTGTGCTGGAGGCCCTGCGGTTGAGGATGAACGCCATCCAGAGCAGGAACCGCTGATGATCGAGTGGGACGCTGTCGGTGGCCTCTAGGGTGATGTCCCAGGTCCCGCGCCACCAGGATGTCTGCTCGGCCAGGAAGCGGGCCTGCTCACCGGTGTCGCTGATGTCCGGATCGGTACTCAACATGCAACGCCCCCAGCTAATCGATTCCCGGCGCGCCGGCAACGCTGGAGCCGGTGAGCCGGTAGACGAGATAGGCCGCAGTCTCCCGCACGATGTAGCGAAACTGGGTGGACCGGGTCTGCACGGCTGGGCCCTGCCGCGTCGGTGAACTCGAGGTCACGATTCCAGCATCCTGGGCGATCCGGGTGGCCCGCAGTGCGTGCCACGGGTCGGTGACCAGGACCGCGGTGGACAACCCCTGCTCGGCGAACAGGGCTGCGACGGCCTGGATGCTCTGCAATGTGTCGGCACCGTCGGGTACCGCCCTCAGCGCCTCCTCGGGGATACCCTCCCGGGCCAGCCATGACAGACCGGCCTCAGCTTCGGTGAACAGGTCACCGTCGCGTCGTCCGCCAACGGTGATGACCAGCGGGGCGACCCCCGCGTTGTAGAGGTCAAGGGCATGATCGAGTCGGGCCTCGAAAATCGGGGACGGCGTCCCGTTGTACTGCGCCGACCCAAGGACGAGGATCGCGTCGGCGACCGGCCGCTCGTCCTGGCGGGCGGTCCACCAGATGTTCACCGCAGTCGCGCCCACGATCAGACCCACGGCAACCAAGAAAGCCGCGGCAATCCGCCCAACGATGCCGATCACCCCTTTATGAGACCACGAGGGTGGGTCATCCGGCTGCGCCTGTCCACGACGTTACGAGTACTACGCGACCTTTTGTTGCCCGACTCGTCCACCGGCGCACCGGTCTCAGCGGCTGTCGTTGGTCACCGCGCAGGACAGCGCGGCACGGCCTGCCTCCAGTCGCGCGACGGGGATCCGGAACGGCGAACAGGACACGTAGTCCAGCCCGACCTCGTGGAAGAAATGCACCGAGTCGGGATCACCTCCGTGCTCACCGCACACCCCCAAGTGCAGGTCCGGCTTGGCAGCCCGGCCCTCCTCGACCGCGATCCGGATCAGCCTGCCGATTCCTTCGGTGTCCAATGACTCGAACGGGGAGATGCCGAAGATGCCCTTGTCCAGGTACGTCGAGAAGAAGGACGCTTCGACGTCGTCTCGAGAGAAGCCCCAGCCCATTTGGGTCAGGTCGTTGGTCCCGAAGGAGAAGAACTCCGCGGCCCCGGCGATGTCACCAGCGGTGAGTGCGGCACGGGGCACCTCGATCATCGTGCCGATCAGCGCGGGTACGTCGACCCCTGCTGTTTGGGCAACCGAAGCGAGCACCGCCTCGGCCTCCTCGCGGATGACCTCCAGCTCCTGTACCGCGCCGACCAGCGGGATCATGATCTCCGGCAATGGATTGCCACCTGCCAATTTCTGCTCCGCGGCGGCCTCGGCGATCGCGCGGACCTGCATCGCGAACAGACCAGGGATGGCCAGACCGAGTCGTACCCCGCGCAGGCCCAGCATCGGGTTGGATTCGTGCAGGCGCCGTACTTCGGTCAGCAGCCGCGCCGCCTTCGCGTCGGGCTCACCGCGCTCCTCAGCCAGGGCCACGGCCACCGAGAGGTCGGTGATGTCAGGCAGGAACTCGTGCAGTGGCGGGTCAATCAGCCGTACGGTGACCGGCAGCCCGTCCATTGCCTCGAAGATTCCGACGAAATCCGCGCGCTGCAACGGTTCCAGCGCGTCCAGGGCCGCCTGCCGTCCATGGTCGCTGTCCGCCAGGATCAGTTCTTCGACCAGCTGACGACGGTCGCCGAGGAACATGTGCTCGGTACGGCACAGGCCGATCCCCTGCGCACCGAAGCGCCGAGCGCGCTGCGAGTCCTCCGGGGTGTCAGAGTTTGCTCGCACCTTGAGCCTGCGGACCTGGTCAGCGTGAATCATGAAGCGGTGCACCGCTTTCACGAGTTCCCCTGCGTCCTGCGCCTCGGGAGCCAGAGTTGTCTCGAAGTACTGCACGACTGCGGATGGCGAGACCGGCACCTCGCCGAGGTAGACCGCGCCGCTCGTCCCGTCGATGGAGACGACGTCCCCTTCGTTGACGACGATGCCTCCCGGTGCAGTGAAACTATTGGCCTTGAGGTCGACCTGCAGGGCGTCCGCGCCACAAACGCACGTCTTCCCCATCCCCCGAGCGACAACGGCTGCATGAGATGTTTTTCCGCCACGTGAGGTCAGAATGCCTTGTGCAGCAATCATTCCCGCGAGATCGTCGGGGTTGGTCTCGCGGCGTACCAGGATGACCTTCTCGCCCCGCTCGGCCATCTCGACGGCTCGAGCAGAGGAGAATACGACCTTGCCCACGGCAGCTCCAGGCGAGGCGTTCATCCCCTTGGCAATCTGCTGCTTGTCCGCTTCGTCGTCGAATTTCGGAAACATCAGCTGCATGAGCTGGGCTCCGGTGACTCGCTGCAGTGCCTCGTCGAGATCGATCATGCCCTCGTCGACGAGCTGGTTGGCGACCACGAACGCGGCCCCGGCTGTACGCTTCCCGATCCGGGTCTGCAGCATCCACAGCTTGTTGCGCTCGACGGTGAACTCGATATCGCACAGGTCGCGGTAATGCCCCTCGAGCTTGGCCATGATGGACATCAGCTCGTCGTAGGCTGGCTTGTCTATCTGCTCGAGATCTGTCAGCGGCAACGTGTTCCGTACGCCGGCCACCACGTCCTCGCCTTGTGCGTTCTGCAGGTAGTCGCCGTAGACACCCTGCTCGCCGGTGCCCGGGTCACGGGTGAAGGCGACCCCGGTGCCGGAGTCCGATCCGAGGTTTCCGAAGACCATCGAGCAGATGTTGACGGCCGTTCCGAGGTCGGCCGGGATGCGCTCCTGGCGGCGATAGAGGATCGCGCGATCGGCGTTCCATGAGTTGAAGACCGCCTCGACGGCGAGGTCCATCTGTTCGCGGGGGTCGGTCGGGAACTCCCGTCCGGCCTGCTGGCGAACCACCCCCTTGAAGTTCTCGACGAGTGCCTGAAGATCATCCGCGTCAAGGTCCAGGTCGTTGTCTGTCCGTTTGGCCTTTTTCGCCTCGTCGATGGCGTCCTCGAAGTGATCCCCGTCGATATCGAGAACCGTCTTGCCGAACATCTGGATCAGCCGACGGTAGGAGTCCCAGGCAAACCGATCCGACCCCGACTGCTTGGCCAGCCCTTGGACCGACTCGTCGTTCAGTCCCACGTTGAGGACGGTTTCCATCATCCCGGGCATCGAGAACTTGGCGCCGGATCGCACCGAGACAAGGAGTGGATCGGTCGGGTCCCCGAGCGTCTTGCCCATGGTGTCCTGCAGCGCAGCCAGATGCTCACTGACCTCGTCGGAGAGCTTTTTTGGCGCGCTGCCGCTGTCGAGGAAGACCTTGCAGGCCTCGGTCGTGATGATGAATCCGGGTGGTACGGGCAGGCCGAGGTTCGTCATCTCGGCGAGGTTGGCCCCCTTCCCGCCGAGCAGGTCTTTGAGATCCCTGTTGCCCTCAGCGAAGTCGTAAACGTATTTCTCACTCACCCGAACTGCCTCCTGTGCGTTGCATCACTGCGTCCTACGTTCTGAGAGACAGTGTCTCCGTCTATCGGCTCCGTTCGCCATTCGGGTGGTCGGCTCGGCTCAGCCGCCGGAGATGTCCAGTTCGGCACCTTCGGGTACGGCGAGGCTGTCACGGTCTTCAAGCCAGCCGTAGGGCAGGGTGACGCTACGGGCACTGGTACTACGCCCGCGCGACGTACCGAGGATGTCCGGGGGGAAGGGCTGCTCCGGAATCCCGCTGAGCAAATGGTCCAGCTCGCCCAGGGAACCCACGAGTGACAAAGCCCGGCGGGTCTCGCTGCCGACCGCGAAGCCCTTGAGATACCAGGCGATGTGCTTGCGGAAGTCCCGAATCCCGCGATCCCGAGCGTGCGGGTCGGACGGGTCGGCGTCAACCGATCCGTACTCGTCCAGGAGCAGGCTCGCGTGGCGACGCATCGTGGCGGCGACCGCGGACAGCGGGGGGAGCTTGCGACCGAAATCGCCGTCGAAAGCACTGGCGAGATCGGCGAACAACCACGGCCGGCCCAGACACCCACGCCCGATGACGACCCCTGCGCAGCCGGTCTGCTCGACCATCCGCAGTGCGTCGTCGGCCTCCCAGATGTCGCCGTTGCCAAGGACTGGGATGTCCAGTAGCTCGACCAGGTCAGCTATCGCAGCCCAATCTGCTTGTCCACCATAAAGTTGCGCAGCGGTACGCGCGTGCAGCGCGACCGCGGACAGGCCTTCGTCCTGGGCGATTTGGCCGGCGTCGCGATAAGTGATGTGTTCGTGATCGATGCCGACCCGCATCTTCATCGTGATCGGAACCCGCCCATTCGCCGCCGTCATTGCCGCCCGGAGAATGCCGCGGAGCAGTTGCCGACGCCATGGGAGCGCGGCGCCACCGCCCTTGCGAGTGACCTTGGGGACCGGACAACCAAAGTTCAGGTCGACGTGGTCTGCGCGGTTCTCGCCAACGATCATCTCGACGGCACGGCCGACGGTGACCGGATCCACGCCGTATAACTGGATGCTGCGCGGGGACTCCCCGTCGGCGAAGCGGATCATCCGCATCGTCTTGGGATTGCGGGCGACCAGGGCCGTCGCTGTGATCATCTCGCAGACGTAGAGGCCGGCCCCGTGCTCCCGGCACAACAGTCGGAAGGCAGGGTTCGTGATGCCGGCCATCGGGGCGAGTTCGACCGGCGGCCACACAGCGTGCGGGCCGATCTTCAACGCGTCGAGACCTTGCATCTGGCCGATTATCCGCCCGCCCCCAATCGACTCAGGGGCACCCTGGTACGAACCTAACGTTGCAATCCTCCCCTGAGGGGACACCCACGACCAAGGAAGGCCGCTCATGACACGACCCGACCAACCGGCACCAGGCGAGGACACCGCGGAGAGTGGCCAGGACACTGCCTCCGTCGAGGGAGCTGGCGAGTCCGGGGACGTGGATCCCCGCAAACCGATGGAGGATGCCTCCGACATGACGCCATCCACCGGGGACAACAAGGGCACCGAGGCCCCCGAGCCACTCGAACCACCCGACTGACCCAGCCGAGTGAAGGACGCCCTGTATCAGTCCTATTGGCAGAAGGCGTCCTTCACTCGAATCCACAGACCGGTTTTCGTCCACAGGTCCTGATTCCCCGCGCCAGTACGTCCCGCGGGGCGCCAGTGTCGAGTCATGCCCACACGCGCGTCCTACGACCGGTTCGCTGTCGATGAACTGATCCGATATCGAGACGGGGTAGTTCGGACAGCGGAGTTGCGTGCGCTCGGCATGCCCGCCGCCTCCATCACCTACCGGTATCGGCCGGGTGGGCCCTGGCAACGGCTGCTGCCCGGCATAGTGCTGACGCACTCTGGCCCACCCACGGTGGGCCAGCGACTCCATGCCGCGTTTGCCTATTGCGGAGGCGGTGCGACGCTCACGGGATTGGCGGCATTGCGCCTGTATGGCGCAATGCACCTTCCTACTGACCCTGCGTTGCATGTGCTCGTGCCGCACAAGCGACACCGCAACAGCAGCGGATTCGTCATCGTTGAGCGCACGATTCGGCTGCCAGAACACCGAAAAGTGCGTGACTTCGCCTGCGCTCCGATCGCGCGTGCCGCGATAGATGCGAGTAGGCGACTGACCAACCTCGCGCAGGGTCGAGCTCTGCTGGCTGAGGTGGTGCAACGACGCATGTGCTCGCCGCGCGAGCTGACCAATGAACTCCGGGAGGCTCAGATCCGGGGCACCGCGCTGCCCCGTCGGGTCCTCCGGGAGATCCGTGGGGGCGCCCGCTCGGTAGCAGAAGCCGACGCCAAGCGGGTACTGGCGGCGCATCACCTCCTGCCCGCTCTGTGGAACTGCGACATCTACGACGAGCACGGTCAGTGGTTGGCCTGCCCTGACGCTGTCTGGCTGGAACTCGGCGTCGTACTCGAGATCGACTCACTGGAATGGCACCTGTCTCCCGCGGACTATCAGAAGACACAGGCACGTCACAGACGAATGACTGCGGCCGGGCTGCTCGTCATCCACGTTACCCCGGCAACCATCCGCGACGCAGCTCCTGAGTTCCTAGGCGAGCTCCGCAGAACACTGGCGACTGCCGCGCGTCGCCTGCCCCCGCGTGTAACGATCCACGCCCGCGCCGCCTGAGTCGTCTCCCACGCTTCGTGGGCACATTTTGCGTTCATCCCTCTGAGTGAAGGACACCTCGTAGCGAACCTATTGGCAGAAGGCGTCCTTCACTCGGAAGGGGTGGTCAGGAGCCGAGGAGCTTGGGGGCGAGGTAGCTCTGGACCTGGTCGAGACCGACGCGGTCCTGGGCCATCGTGTCCCGCGCGCGAATGGTCACCGCCTGATCGGTGAGCGTGTCGAAATCGACGGTCAGGCAGTACGGCGTGCCGATCTCGTCCTGGCGCCGGTACCGCCGACCGATCGCTCCCGCGTCGTCGAAGTCGACGTTCCAGTGCCGTCGCAACGCCGTGGCCAGATCCCGCGCCTTAGGAGACAGGTCGGCGTTGCGCGACAGCGGCAAAACGGCGGCCTTGACTGGAGCCAGTCGCGGATCGAGGCGCAATACCGTTCGCTTGTCCACTCCGCCCTTGGCATTCGGCGCCTCGTCCTCGGTATAGGCCTCCACCATGAACGCCATCAAAGAACGGGTCAGGCCAGCAGCGGGTTCGATGACGTACGGCGTCCACCGCGTGCCGGCCGCCTGGTCGAAGTAGGACAGGTCCACGCCGGAGTGCTCGGAGTGCGTCTTGAGGTCGAAGTCGGTGCGGTTGGCAACTCCCTCGAGTTCGCCCCACTCCGAACCGCTGAAACCGAAGCGGTACTCGAGGTCTACGGTGCGCGTCGAGTAGTGCGAGAGCTTCTCCTTGGGGTGCTCGTAATGCCGCAGGTTGTCTCTTGCGATACCAAGATCGACGTACCAGTTCGTCCTTTCGTCGATCCAGTACTGGTGCCACTGCTCGTCGGTGCCTGGTTCGACGAAGAACTCCATCTCCATCTGCTCGAACTCGCGGGTACGGAAGATGAAGTTGCCCGGCGTGATCTCGTTGCGGAAGGACTTCCCGATCTGGCCGATGCCGAACGGCGGTTTCTTGCGCGCCGCAGACATCACGTTGGCGAAGTTGACGAAGATGCCCTGCGCGGTCTCCGGCCGCAGATAGTGCAGGCCGGACTCGTCCTCGATGACGCCGAGGTGGGTCTTGAGCATCATGTTGAACTCGCGCGGCGGCGTCCACGCACCGCGGGTCCCGCAGTTCGGGCAGGCGATCTCGTCCAGACCACCGACCGGCGTGCGGCCCTTGCGCTCCTCGAACTCCTCGATCATGTGATCGGCTCGGTACCGCTTGTGACAGCTCCGGCACTCGGTGAGCGGGTCGGTGAACGCGTTGACGTGGCCGGAGGCGACCCAGGTCTGGCGGGGCAGGATGACCGACGAGTCCAGCCCGACGATGTCGTCGCGCCCGGTGACCATCGACTTCCACCACTGCCGCTTGATGTTCTCCTTGAGCTCCACCCCCAGCGGCCCGTAGTCCCATGCCGAGCGGGTGCCGCCGTAGATCTCCCCTGACGGAAAGACGAAACCGCGGCGCTTGGCCAGGTTGACGATCAGATCAAGGGTGGACGGTGCGGATTTGGCCATCGAG
>JACCUF010000225.1 GCA_013811975.1 Geodermatophilaceae bacterium
CCGGGCCATGGGCAAGCTGGTCGGTGATGACGTGCAACTCGAGAGCGACGAGTTCAATCGCGCCTTCCGGGTCACCTCGGACAACCGTCGCTTCGCCACCGACGTGCTTCATGCCAGGACCATGCAGTTCCTGCTGGCCCACGGCAGGGACGGATTCCGGTTGCTGGATGGCCAGGCGATCCGGGTGAGCCGCGGCCGGATCGGCGTGCTGGCCATACCCTGGGCGCTGGCCTATCTCGCCGCGATCCTCGATCACATCCCGGACCATGTACGACGCACCCTCGGCAATCGATCCGGGTGAACTCCAGATGCCGACCACCTAGCCCCGAGGGCACACTGGTCGCCGTGACAACGGCCGTGATCGTCTACGTCACCTCGATGCCGCAGCAAGTCGGTGCGTACAGGCAGCCAACCGAGCTAGCGATGGTCCGCTGGCCACTGACCCAGGAACCGCTTCCCGCGACCGGTCGATGATGCCTAGACGGGCGGGGTATCCGGGGCCGTCAGGGCCTGGTCGAGCGACTCGTTGATCTTGGATTCGACGAGACCCTTCATCGGTCGGAGGAACAGTGGCAGGTCGACCTGGACCCGCACGGTGGTGTCGGTGACGTCGAGTGATCCCTTCGCCGGCTCAGTGATGACGAACTGGTCGCCCTCCCAGGTACCGCTGACGCCGAAGGAGGAACGCAGGTCCTCGAGCATCGGTTCGGCGCGCTTCTTGGCCTCGGCGACTCCGAGGTCGTGCTCGCGAGTGATGTCGACACTTGCCATGATCTGGGCTCGTCCCTCCGTTGAGTGGCATGCAGGCTAACCGATTCGCCGAGGGCCAGTCGCGGCAACAGCAGCGGTCGGCGGCTTGACTTAGGGTGGCCTGATGGAGGACACCTCGCATCTGGTTTCGCGGCACCTGGTCGCGCGGATGCGCGGATTCGGTACGACGATCTTCTCCGAGATGTCGGCCCTGGCCGTCCGTACCGGGTCGATCAATCTCGGCCAGGGTTTCCCGGATACCGACGGACCGGCCGAGGTGTTGGACGCGGCGGTCGAAGCGATCCGAGCCGGATACAACCAATATCCACCCGGTCGCGGGATCCCGACGCTGCGCCAGGCGATCGCCGACCACCAGCATCGCTATTACGGCCTGTCCTACGACCCGGACCGGGAGGTGCTGGTCACCGCCGGTGCGACTGAAGCGATTGCGGCAACGATCCTGGCACTGTGCGAGACCGGCGACGAAGTGGTCGTCCTGGAACCGACGTACGACAGTTACTCCGCCTCGATCGCCCTGGCCGGAGCGGTGATGCGCCCGGCGACCCTGCACCATCCCGACTACCGGGTGGATATCGACGCCGTACGGGCGGCTGTCTCACCCCGGACCCGGTTGCTGCTGGTCAACAGCCCGCACAACCCGACCGGCCGGGTCCTGGATCGGGCCGAGTTGTCGGCTATCGCCGACATCGCTGCAGAGCGGGACCTGATCGTGGTCACCGACGAGGTGTACGAACACCTGGCCTTCGACGGTGAGCACATCCCGATGGCCACCCTGCCCGGGATGCGCGACCGTACGATCACCATCTCTTCAGCCGGAAAGACGTTCTCCTGCACCGGATGGAAGATCGGCTGGGTCTGCGCGAGCCCTGCCCTGATCGATGCCGTCGGGACCACGAAGCAGTTCCTCACCTACGTGAATGGCGCGCCCTTTCAGCACGCGATCGTGGCTGGGCTGGCGCTGCCCGAGGCCAGGATCGAGGCGATCCGGACGAACCTTCGTGACCGCCGCGATCAACTTCACAACGGTTTGATGACCGCTGGGCTGGACGTGCATCCCTGTCAGGGCACGTACTTCCTGACCGTCGACGTGGCATCTTTGGGTGAGACCGACGGCCTAGCCTTCTGTCGCGCCCTGGCCGAACGCATCGGCGTCGTCGGCATCCCGAGCTCGGTCTTCTATCTCGATCCGGGACCGGCTCGCTCGCTCGTCCGTTTCGCGTTCTGTAAACGTCCCGACGTAGTGGACGAGGCGGTCCGGCGCCTGGCGGCGCTTGGTAGGCACACTAGTAGCGGCAGGGTCAGGAGTCCGGCATGAAGATCGCAGCGATCCAGCACGACATCACCTGGGAGGACAAGGACGCCAACTTCGCCCACCTCCGCCCGCTGATCGCCGCGGCCGCGGACAAGGGCGCCCGGCTGGTGGCACTGCCCGAGATGTTCGCCACCGGTTTCACGATGGCCTCGACCACGTTCGCCGAGGGCCACGACGGCCCGAGTACCCAGTTCCTGCGCGAGCAGGCGAGCAGCCACGACATCTGGATCGGTGGCTCGCTCGTGCAAAGGCACCCGTCGGTCCGGTTGCCGTACAACCAGTTCGTCCTCGCCGGGCCGGCCGGGCAGATACACCGGTACGCGAAGATGTTCCCGTTCACCTACCACGGCGAGCATGAGCACTATTCCGCCGGCACACAGTCCATCACCGTCGACGTCGAAGGCGTCCGGATCACTCCCTTCATCTGCTACGACCTGCGTTTCGCAGATGTGTTCTGGGAGCGGGCCACCCAGACCGATTGTTTTCTCGTGGTGGCCAGCTGGCCCGCCCCTCGTCGGGCGCACTGGCGGAGCTTGCTGACGGCGCGGGCGATCGAGAACCAGGCCTACGTCGTGGGCGTCAACCGCGTCGGCGACGGTGACAGCGTCACCTACGTCGGTGACAGCGTCGTCGTGGACCCGACCGGTGAGACCGTGGCCGATGCTGGTGGGAAAGAGCAGGCCATCCTCGCCGAGGTCGACCCGACGCTGGTCGCCCGTACCCGTGCGGAGTTCCCGTTCCTGGCCGACCGGAGGGCATGACCGCGTGGGAACTACGGTGGGCAGATGACTGAGTCGAGCAGTTCCGAGGAACAGGCTGACGCACAGGGGACAGCGGCTTGGCAGGGTCCCAACGCTGCGCAGACGCCCGTCAACGTGCCCGAGGATGGCGAATCCGCGACCCAGGACGGCCCAGTGAACACCGGCCAGTCCGGGGACCCAACCGCCGAGAAGGACCCCGACGACTGGGTGACCGGGGACGAGCCTGCCACCGGCGCCCAGATCAGTTACCTGGAGACCTTGGCCCGCCGGGTCGGCCGCGATGTTCCCAAGCGGCTCACCAAGGCCGACGCCTCACGACTGATCGACGAGCTGCAGGCAGGGGACAGTCAGCGACCTTGACTTAGTCGGACGCGCCCTTGCTGGGGTTCGATGTGACCCCGGACGGGCGGTGGGTGGACATCCCCTTGGACTCCTCCGTCGACCTCGAGGAGTGGGCGCGTACGACGTCCCAGACGGTTCTCACCCGCCGCGGACGGATCGCGGCCAGCCTTCCCTCGGGTACGTCCCGTCGGGCCGCCGTGGCCCCGGCCTCGGTGGCCGACGTGGTCGCCGTCGGGCTGCCTGCATTCCCGGCGTGACCGGTCGTGTGGACCGCGAGGTGGGCGGCGTCTTCGATGAGCTCCTCCGCGGCGGGAGCTTCGGTGAACTGGACGGGACGGCGGCCGCCCTCCTCGACGGCGGATCGCTGTTCTGTGGCGGGCGCGACGGCGGGCCCTGCACATCGCCGGGATAGCCCACTCCGCTGTCTATGAGCATCCGCTCGAGTTCGGCGAGGTCGTCTGCGGTCAGTGGGCGATTGCGGCAGAGCTTGTGCACGGCCAGGTCGTCGAGGTTGTTGGCGCATCGCTGTAGGTCGTTGAGCTGTGGCGAAAGTTTCTTGAAAAAGTTTGCACTGCACCCGTTCTGGGCCAGAGTATTGTCAGACCCCGTCCCTAGGCTTCGGGTTGTGAGTATCCAGTCGATCCCGGCCGAGACGCTTTGCGTCGGGCCGCTCGCGCCGCGAAGTTGCGCGGGACTGGATGGGATTGGGCAGACATTGGGATCGGCCGCGGCGCAGAGCCTGTGGTCGCTGAGCGACGACGAGGTGGTCGGCCGAGTCGACGCGGCGATGCGGTTGCGGGTGCAGGCCGATGCGCTGCTGCTGGCCGCGGTCGGCGAGGTTGATGCCCGGGACCTGGGCCGCCGCCGGGGTGCGACCTCGATCCGGGCCTGGCTGCGTGATACGCACCGCTGCGACCCGCGTGAGGCCGGCCGGCTCACCGCGACCGCCCGCGGACTGCGGTCCGGGCTGACCTCTACCCATGAGGCGATGACCGCCGGTGCGGTCAGCCTGGATCAGGCCCGGGTCATCGTCCGCTACGTCGGCGAGCTGGCCAAGGAAGTCCCCGCCCCACTGGTGGCCAGGGGCGAGGCGGACATGATCGGCTTCTGTGCCCAGCTGGACCCGGTCCTGCTCGGCGTCGTCGGGCGGCGGCTGTCCGAGCTGGTCGACCCGGAGGGCACCCAGGACCGCGACGAGGCCGACGCCGTCGACCGGGAGGCCAAGGCGACCGCGGCACGCACCGTCACCCTGACCGCGTTCGACGACAAGCCAGGCGGGATCCTGCGCGCGGTCCTGGACGCCGAGGGCTGTGCGACCGTGGCGGCCTGGCTGGACGCCGCCGCCGCACCCCCACCGCCGGACCCGGACGGTGTGCGCGACCCGCGCAGTCCCGGGCAGCGCCGTGCCGACGCGTTGATCGCGGCCTGTGAACAAGGCCTGGCCGGCGGGTCGCTGCGCGCTCGTGGTGGGGTCAAGCCGCGGATCATCGTCACCATCCCGCTCAGCTCACTGCTGGGATCGACCGGTTTCGGACTCACCCATGACGGGATGCAGATCAGCCCCACCCTGACCCGGGCGCTGGGCTGCGACGCCGAGATCCTCGCCGCCGTCCTGGACCCGAACGGCAATCTGCTCGACTGCGGGCGACTCATCCGGCTGTTCACCGGCAAAGCCCGCCTCGCCCTGGAGCTCCGCGACCGCGGTTGCGCATGGCCGGGCTGTGATCGGCCGATCTCCTGGACCCAGGCCCATCACATCCGTTCTTGGCTGGGCGGCGGTGAGACAAAACCGTCGAACGGGGTGCTGCTCTGCCCCTACCACCACCGCGAGATCGAGAAAGGCGAGTGGGAAGTCGCGATCCGGGATCACCGGGCCTGGTTCCGGCCACCGAAGTGGATCGACCCCGCCCAACGATGGCGGCTCAACCACCTGCACCACCCCCCACCCCAACGACAGTGACCTGACCGATCTCCAGTCTTATCGTGGTGCGATCACAACGTCCCGAGAACGCCCGCTCGGCGCCGGTCAACATCAGGTCACACGACTTAAGCCGCTTGCTGCCGCTGGTAGGCCGCTCGATGCCAAGCTCTAGAACACTCCCGGCAGTGTCGGCTCCCGTCTGGCCCGGCGTAGGTGTTTGCCTCCGTGTAGGGGTGACCGGCAGGGCAAGCAGTCTTGAGCGCGTTGGGGGCTACGTGTCGTCCTCTTGCCAGTGAGTCTCTGACGTTCTCGGACTGTGTGCCTTCCCTCAAGTGGTCAGGTCTCACACATGGCGGGTTGTCGCAGGAGTGAAGCGCCTACATGCCCGGTAGAAGGTCCCTGCCGAGCCTCACGCTCAGCGAGAATCTATGAGCCTTAACCTGCATGG
>JACCUF010000259.1 GCA_013811975.1 Geodermatophilaceae bacterium
TGCCGACTCGGTCTATCAGCCGTCTACCAGGCGTTTCCGGGCGAGGTGCCGCGCAGGGCCGGGCGAACGTCGACGAAGTACAGGATCGAGGCCACCAACGCGGGAATTCCGAGGAACGAGATCGGCCCGGACAGCCAGGTCACCACTGCGGCCAGCGCCGTGATCCCCATCCAGGCCGGCTTAGTGAGTCTTTCGGTAGCCACATAACCCGCGTTCGGACGGATGGTCGCATCGACGAAGGCGAGAATATGCAGCGCCAATGCGGCCCAGTAGAGGCCGGTAAGAATCACTTCCTCGACGACGTACACGAGGTCGAGCGTACGCGCTGGGCGCCGGCGAGGTCGGAGGTTATCGAGTCTGCGGTCAGCGCAGCGGTGCGGGTTGCACGACGCGACGAGCCCCGGCACGGTGCGCCGGGGCTCGTCGTTCTCGATCGACTCTGTCGTACGGGGTTGCGGTCTACCCGGGTGCTCAGTGGCTGGTGGATGCCTTGCCGGACGCGGACTTGCCGGCGGTCGCCTTCGTCACCGGAGCGCGCTTGGCCGTCGATCTGGTAGCAGTCGACTTCGCGGCCGTCGACTTCGCGGCCGTGGACTTTGCGGCCGTCGACTTCGCGGCCGTCGTCCGCTTGGTGCTGGCCTTGCGGACGGTCGCCTTGGCTTTGCTTGCGGTGCTGCCCGCAGACTTGCGGACACCCTTGAGCTCACCCTGCGCCTCGTCGATCAGGTCTTCGAGTGAGTCCTCGACGCGGTCGACAGCGCTTTCTGCGCCCTTGAGGACCCGGGTGAAGCTGGGGGCCCGACGGAAGTCGGCCACGACCATCTGGCCGCGCTTCTCGTATCGGCGGACGGTCTTGCGGGCGGTGGAGACGGCTCCGGTGACTACGTCGCGGACGGCCTCACGGATGCCCTCCGGGCTAACAGCTGCCGCGCGCTTGGCAGCGTGGTCGCTGGCGCCGATCACGGCATAGATCGGCGTCAGTGTCTTGATGTCCTGGTTGATGCTCATGCTGGTCCCTCCTCAGGGAGTAGGTCTGTCGTTGGGCGGGTGACCGCCGCTGCGGTGGTCTGGCTGTGCTCCCGGCAGAAGGTGTCGTAGAGCTCCAGAAGCACCTGTTTGTGCCGTTCGGACAAGAACGTGTCGAGCCGGATCGCGGTCGCGACCTGTGCACCTCCGGGACGCTCTTCGAGCAACCCGGCCTGTTGGTAGAGCGACTCGGCGGAGATCTGCAGTCCCTTGGCGATCTGGGCCAAGATCTCGGCGCTGGGTTTGCGCAGGCCCCGTTCGATCTGGCTGAGGTAGGGGTTGCTCACTCCGGCGGTACGGGCCAATTCCCGCAGCGAAACCTTCGCTGTCTCGCGCTGTTCGCGGATGAAGCCACCTACGTCGCGCACCGACTCAGTCAAGCTCTGCATGGCACCTACCCTACGTAGGAGTGCTAGCTACAGCAAGCGCCTAGCAAGCGATTACACCGTGACCCTCCTCACGCACGACCCCTCCCCCTGCACGTTGCGGGATTTGGGTGCTAGCTGGTGGGCGACGCGAACAGGTTATCGACTGCCCGGATGGTGCCGACCGGGTGACCGCCGCCCAGCACCGCTCCGGTTGCCAACCGGTCCAGCACTTCACCAGTGAGCCCGAGCAGGCGCAGGCCGGCCACGACGACCGGCATCCGAGCTCGCTCGTTGCCGTCGTCGATCTTCACCACCACCGACCCCGCCCCTGGGACGGCGGCGGCGTGAACTCCTTCGGCGCCGGCCTTACTGAGCAGGTGCGCGATCTCGGTCATCAGTTCGGTGTCCTCACGACCGGTGCCGGCGACGAAGAACGGATGCGTCCGCATCGCGTCGGCGACGACCCGGGCCGCACCTGCCTCGTCGCTGAGCCGCAAGAAGGATCGGGCAAGCCCGGACAGGGTCATCCCGAACAGCGGGGCACCACAGCCGTCCACCGACACCGGTTCGAGGACCTCGCCGGCGTAGCTGGTCAACACCCCGCCGAGGTGGACCTGCAGCGGGTGCTCCGGGGCCAGGTATGACTCGGTGGGCCAGCCGTTGGCCAGGCAGGTGAGCAGCATGGCGGTGTGCTTGCCGGAGCAGTTCATGTACGCGCGCTGGCGATCCCCGCCGGCGGCGAGAACCACGTCCCGTGCGGCTTCGTTCATGGGTAGCGCAGGCGGGCACTGGAGGTCCTCGACCGACAGCCCGGCAACCGCCAACGTCGTACGAATGCAATCGGCGTGATCGGGTTCCCCGGAGTGCGAACCAGCCGCGATCGACAGCGGTACGCCGTCCAACCGGAGTCCCGCCTGCAGCATGCCGATGGCCTGGATCGGCTTGACCGAGGAGCGAGGAAAAGTCACGGCATCCGGGTCGCCCACGCTCGCGACCACGCCACCCTCGGCATCCAGGACAAGAGCGCTGCCCCGGTGCACAGATTCGACGAGGCCACCACGGATCACCTCGACCAGAATCGGGTTCGGCTGGCTCGCCTCAAGAGTCGCTCTCACGCGACGGAGACCATTGGGCGCACGCCGAGCAGAGCGCGGGCGTTCGCGATCGACATGGGCGGCCGTTGCGCGATCTTGGCGATGCCGGCCGCACGGGCGACGAGTTGGGCATTGTCTCGCACCGGTTCTCCCGGGGCGTAGGTGAGCGTGTCCTCCATTCCGACCCGAAGGTGGCCTCCGGCCGACAGCGCCGCGAGCATGACCGGGATCGCGGTCCGACCGACTCCGGTCGCCGCGAAGGTCGCGCCCGGAGGCAGGACAGCGACAGCCGCGACCAGCGCCTGTGCCGTCCCGGGCATCCCGCCCGGCACCCCCATGACCAGGTCGACGTGGACGTGCTCGCCGTACGGGAGGCCGTGCCTGTCCAGAAGTCGCTGCAGGGTGGTGAGCTGACCCAGGTCGAAGATCTCGTACTCCGGCACGATCTCGGAATCGCGCATCCGATTGTGCAGTTCGACGATGAAGTCCCATCTGTTGAGGAAGACGTCGCGGCCGAAGTTGACCGTGCCCATCGAACAGCTGGCGGCATCCGGTGCCGCGTCGAGCACGCGCAGCCGATTCTCCTCGGGGTCGGTGACCGCGCCGCCGGTGGACAGCTGAACGATCAGCGAGGTGGCTTCCCGCAGTGCGGTGACGGTCTCGGTGAGTCGCCCGAGGTCGAGGGTGGGTCTGGCCTGCTCGTCGCGGATGTGGACGTGGATGACCGAGGCACCGATCGCTTCGGCATCGCGCGCGGTGGCCAGCAGTTCTTCGAGAGTGACCGGCAGCGCGGGGACGTCGGCCTTGTTGGCTTCCGCGCCGGTGGGCGCGACGGTGATCAGCGTGCCGGGCAGAGCTCCGGGCGGTGTGATCGGCGGTGCAGGACTCATGCCCTGATGGTGGCAGACCCGTCGCGGCCGGTGAGGCGGTCCCGGGCCGCCCGCCCGGCCGGAACCACATCCGCTGGCGGCGCATCAGGGTCAGGTTCGATGCGAGCCACGCTGCCGGCGACGAGGAGGTCGGCGTCGTCCGGGACGTTGCGCTTGAGCGAGAGCAGCGCGATCGGACCCAGCTCGTAGTGCCAGGCAGCACTGGTGACCGATCCAACCGCACGACCGTCCCAAGTGACCTCGGCGCGGCGTTGCGGCAACGCCTCGCTGACCCCGTCGAGATGGACCAAGGCGACTCGGCGCGGAGGGCGGCCGAGATTGTGAACGCGTGCGACGGTCTCCTGGCCGCGGTAGCAACCCTTCGTGAGGTGGACCGCGGTACGGATCCAGGACAGTTCGTTGGGGATCGTCTTGTGATCGGTCTCGAATCCTTGCCGGGGCCGACGGGCCTCGACCCGCAGCGCCTCGTAGGCCGCGAGCCCGGCTGGCGTGGCACCAGCGTTGGACAGCCGGTCAGCCCACGCTTTCAACTCGCCCCGTACGACGAGGAGGTCGTACGAGGCGGCGCCAGATGCCGAGGTGGGACTCGCCCGTACCCAGCCTCCTTCAGCCAGCGCGAGCGCCTGCCCGGCTTCAGGGGCGGGGATGCTGAGCACGCCCAGAACCGCAGGCGAATCGGGTCCGGCAACGGTCAGCTGGGCCCAATCGTCGGTGACCTCGCGCGCCCCTACGCGCAGCATGAAACGCATGGAATCCAGGAAGCCGAGCAGACCGGCCGCGGTCCCCTGCTCGACGTCCAGCCAGACCGTGCCGGCGAGCTCGGTTACCTGAGCGTGGTGTTCGACATGGCCGGTCGCCGACAGCACGAGTGTCTCGGTGACCTGCCCGTCGGCCAGACTTCGGACCTCTTGGGTGCTCAGGTCGTTGAGCCAGCTCAGCCGGTCCACGCCGTCGACGGTCAGGATCTCGCGGTGGCTGCGGTCGACGAACGCCGCGCGCTCGGCGAGGTGGCGTTGTTCGCGGAGCGGGTCGCCGTAGTGACTGGCGACCGCTAGGTCCTCGTCTTCACCGGCGACAGCCCCGGAGATGTCGAGCAGAACTGAGCGGTAGGTAGGTGATCCCACAGTCACCGCGAACCCGCCTGGCAGCTCGCGCATTCCCCGGACAGGGTGACGTGGCCGACGTCGACCCGGAAGCCGTGCTCCCGCTCCATCGAGGCGACCACGTCGGTGAGGACGCTCGAATCGGCTGAGATGACCGACTCGCACCGATGGCAGACGACGTGCAGGTGCTGGTCCTCGCTGAGGTGGTAGACCGGCGCCCCGTGACCGAGGTGGGTGTGACCGATCAGGCCGAGTTCCTCCAACAGATCCAGCGTTCGGTAAACGGTCGTGATGTTCAACGACGGTGAGTCCTGCCCGACGTGGTGGTAGATCTGGTCCGGGGTGCAGTGCTCGAGTCTCTGGACGCTTTCCAGGACCCGCGCCCGCGCCGAGGTCACCCGAAGCCCGCGGGCCCGCAACTGCGCGGTCAAGCTCACATCGGTCACCCCTGCGATCCTACGGGCGGGCCGGGCGTGGGCGGCCGATCACAGCCGACGTACGGCGGTTGACGTACTCGGGGTTGCGCTCCGGCGCTGATGACGAAGACCCGGTGTGCGACGACCCTGGGTCGCATGCACACGAGGCCACGCCGAAGGGAACTTGAGGAGAGCGCAATGACTACCGAAGTTATCCGCCAGGACAGCCGCACTGACATCAGGGCCTCCGACAGCGAGCGCGAGTACGTCGCCGGGATCATGCAAGCCGCCGCCGCTCAGGGACTGTTGAGTCTGGATGAGGTGGACGAGCGGATGGCCACGGTTTACGCCGCGCGTACCCGCGCCGATCTGGTGCCGCTGACCGCTGATCTGCCCGACGGCGGACGCCGGCTGATGGAGAACACTCCGGAGGCACGCAAGGTTGCTCGAACCGGCCTGATCCGGCATGCGATCACCGTCGCTGTCGTGGCAGTCCTGCTGATCGGAGT
>JACCUF010000267.1 GCA_013811975.1 Geodermatophilaceae bacterium
GATCAGCTGTGCCATCACGTCGTTGGCCGAAGCGTCGTCGATCTGTACGCCGAGGAAGATGATCCGTTCCTCGAAGAGCTTGTTGTACGGGTTGGACTCCTTCATGCCGTAGCTGGTGCGCTCCACGAAGGAGGGCAGCACGTACCGATTGCTCGGCAGATCAACTGCGTTGTATCCCTGGACGTTCATTCTGTCGCTCATTTCTTCGGATCGGAGCTTGAGTCGGAGTCGGAATCGTCGACCGGTTCGGAGGCGCCGGCGCCGTCGGAGCTGATCGGCACGTCCGCCGCGACCTGACCCACTCGGGTGACGATCTGATCGACGAAGCCGTACTCCAGGGCTTGCTTGGCAGTGAACCAGCGATCCCGGTCGGCGTCCTTCTCGATCTGCTCCACGGTCTGCCCGGTGTGCTCAGCAGTGATGACGGCCATCTCCTGCTTGGTGAGGTTCCACTGCTCAGCCTGGATCTTGATGTCCGAGGCCGAGCCGTACAGGCCGGCCGAGCCTTGGTGCATCAGGATCCGGGAGTGCGGCAGGGCGTACCGCTTGCCTTTGGCTCCAGCCGAGAGCAGGAACTGACCCATCGATGCAGCCAGACCCATAGCCCAGGTAGCCACGTCGCACTCGATGAGTTCCATCGTGTCGAAGATGGCCATGCCCGCGGTGACCGAGCCGCCCGGGGAGTTGATGTAGAGGTTCACGTCCCGAGTCGGGTCCTCGGCGGCCAGCAGCAACAACTGGGCACACAAGCGGTTCGAGATCTCATCGTCGACCTGGCTGCCCAGGAATACGATTCGCTCGCGCAGCAATCGCTCGAACACCGAGTCGGTCAGGGTCATGCCGGACGCAGCACCTCGCATCTGAGGGGCGTGCATCTGAGGGGCGTGCATCTGAGGGGCGTGCCTCTGAGGGTGCGTCGGCATCTCGGGGTACACGCGAATGCGCTGGGCGGGTTCGGGCGTACTCACGGCGATGATCTCTCTCCTACAGGTGGTATCGGCGATCCGCCGACCGGATTGGCTCTCACGCCGACACTAACGCTCGGCGATGACAGCAGACTCCCGCTCGGGTCGGTGTTCGCTAACGGCGCACGAGGTCCGTCGGCCGACGGCGCCGCGTACCGAGCGGTTTGATGCGTT
The DNA here is from genome assembly GCA_013811975.1 of Geodermatophilaceae bacterium. Lineage (GTDB taxonomy): Bacteria > Actinomycetota > Actinomycetes > Mycobacteriales > Geodermatophilaceae > JACCQS01. The sequence continues at coordinate 1,140 of JACCUF010000267.1, forward strand.
AGTTCTTTGGGTTGCTTTCGGTCGCCGACTCGACCGGCTGCCCCTCATCGTGGCCGTGGTCGTGGTCGGCGTGATCGGTGACACCAGGCGCGTTCCTACCGAGGTAGGGGTCCAGATCGACGTCCTCGCCGGCGGTGTCGGTGACGGTGGTGGATTCCAGCAATTGGGCCAATGCCTTGCTGCGACGGATCTCGGCCACAGCGGCAGGCAGCTGACCCGCTGAGCTGATCTGTTTGGCGTACTCGTCCGGGCTGACTCCGACGCGCTGGGCCCGGCTCATGATGTAGCCGACCAGGTCGTCGTTCTCGATGCCTATCTCGCGCTGGTCGGCGATGGCATCGAGGATGAACTGCGTACGCACGGCCCTCTCGACCGATTCGCGCAGCTCTTTCTCGTGCTCCTCGACTGTGCTGCCAAGTCCCTCTAGGTAGGACTCCAGGGTCATCGCGGACTCTTCGAGCTCTGCGGTCATTGCCTGTTGACGCCACTCCAGCTCTCCGTTGACGACCGCCTCGGGCAGGGGCACGTCGGTCGAGGAAATCAGGTGCTCGATGAGTTTGTCCCGCGCCTGTGCTCCCTGCTGCAACCGCTTTGTCCGGGTCAGGCGTTCTGTGATATCAGCGCGAAGTTCGTCAAGGGTGTCAAATTCGCTTGCCGTGGAGGCAAATTCGTCGTCGAGCTCAGGTAGCTGTTTTTCCTTCACCGAGCGCACGGTGATCTCGACATCGGCGGTCATTCCGGCTTGGTCACCGGCGGCGAGTTGGGTCTGGAATGTCCGGGTGTCGGCCTCGTCCATGCCGACCAACGCCTCGTCGAGACCGAGCATGAGGTCACCGGCACCGACCTCGTAGGACAGTCCGGTCGTTGTACCGCCTTCCACGGGTTGGCCGTCGACCGTCGCAGCCAGGTCGAGGCTCACGTAGTCACCGGTTGCAGCGCAACGGTCGACGCCGGTCAGCATCGCGAACCGGTCCCGCAGCGCGTTGATCTGGTTGTCCAGGTCCGGCTCGGTGACCTCGACGGGGTCGACGGTCACGGCCAGGGAATCCAGATCGGGAACCTCGATCGTCGGGCGGATGTCCACCTCGGCGGTGAACGCGATCGTGTCACCGTCCTCGAGTTTGGTCATCTCGATCTCCGGCTGGCCGAGCGGTCGCACGTCGTTTTCTTGCAGTGCTTCGCCATAGGCCTGCGGTACGGCCTTGCTGACCACCTCGTCCAGGATCGCCGGGCGGCCGATGCGCTGCTCGAGGATGCGAGCCGGGACCTTGCCCGGCCGGAACCCTGGAATCCGCACTTCGGCGCCGATCTTCTTGTACGCAGCATCAAACGCGGGCTTGAGCTCGTCGAAGGACATTTCGACGGCCAACTTCACCCGGGTCGGGCTCAACGGCTCGACCGTGCTCTTCACAGGCGTAACTCCTCTAAGCAATCAGCTGGGATTGGCCGTAGCAAAAGACTCGGCCCGACAATGAGTCTAGTGCGCTGGATGTCCACCCGAGGTCGGTGCCCTAGCGCGGGTCCGCTGCGGTCAGAGGGCCAGGGCATGGTGGCGGCATGACCGAGAAGCGAACCGGTGAGCAGGACGGCGCGTACTGGGTGAAAAACACGGTGTCCCTCGAGCATGTGCAGGCAGGCGTCGAGGGCGGATTCACCCAGGCCGATCATGGGCGGGCGACCAGGCTGCGGCGGCTGCGACCAGGAGATGGGCTGGTGTTCTACTCCGCGCGTACGGCGATGCGAGGCGGGCAGCCGGTGCAGGAATTCACCGCTCTGGGACGGATCACCGGGGTCGAGCCTTATCAGGTTGAGCTGGGTCCGGACTTCCACCCGTGGCGACTGGGCGTCGAATTCCTCGAGGTGACCCCAGCGGCGGCACGTCCGCTGGTAGGCGACCTGGACTTCGTCGCCGATCCGCGGCGTTGGGGCTACCCTTTCCGCCGCGGCCTGTTCGAGATCGGCCGAGCGGATTTCCTGCGGATTTCCGGAGCATTGGGAATCGACTGGGACGCCCACTGCAACGGCCGCTCGGGCTAACGTCCCGAGCGTGACCCGCCTCGTGGCCTTCCTCCGTGCCATCAACGTCGGTGGACACAACGTGAAAATGGAGCACCTGGGGTCTCTGATCAGCGGGTACGGACTGTCCGCGGTCGAGACGTTCATCGCCAGCGGCAACGTGATCGTGGACGGCGGTCGCCGCAGGCCCGCGGACGTCGAGGCCATGCTCGAGACAGGCTTGGCAGCCGACTTGGGCTATCCGGTGGCCACCTTCGTACGGACGACCGCCGAGTTGGCCGATGTCGTTGCCGCAGAACCGTTCGCCGCTGCGCCGGGCCGCTATTACGTGACTTTTCTGAAGGATGTGCCATCCGCAACGGCGACCGAGCGACTGCTGGCCCTGCGTAGCCCTGCCGAGGACTTCGCGGTCGTCGGGCGAGAACTGCATTGGCTGGTCCGTGAGGGTTTCGAGACCCATCTGAGCGGAGCACAGATCGAGCGGGCCGCAGCAGGTCCTGGCACAGCGCGCAACATCACGACGGTTCGCAAACTCTCCGCGAAGTTCCCGGGCCCGAGCACGAACGGCTGACCTACGGCGCCCACCCGTAGACGTTGTCAACGAGGATCGTCAGCACGATCCGCCGGTCCTTGACCATGGCCTCGCGGTACTCATCCCAGTCCGGGTGCTCGCCATTGATGGTTCGGTACAGGTCAACCAGCGCCTCGACTGTGACGTCCTGCAAGTCGCCAGCCGTCTGCGACAACTGCGCTGTCCCCTCGGCCACGGCGTATCCCCCGCCGCGCGCGGGACGCACGTGCACGCTGGCCCGCGGATCGCGACGAAGATTGGCGGTCTTGGCGCGGCCCTCGGTGATGGACACCCGGATGGTGGCAGCTTCCGGATCGTAGAGATGTGACACATCGGACAGCTGCGGACGCCCGTCCCGTTTCAGGGTCGCGAGCACACCGAGGTGGGTGGCCGCCAGAATGTCCTTCAGCGGCTGGTCCTCTGAGCGTCGATCGGTGCTCTGTGTCATGTCGGGGTGACAGGATTTGAACCTGCGGCCCCTCGCTCCCAAAGCGAGTGCGCTACCAAGCTGCGCCACACCCCGCGCGGCGAGGCCCACTCTAGTGAACCCCTCATCGGCCTTCGCCGGTCGAGTGACCAGAGACTCTGCCGAGCACCGGGTAACCTGTGCGCTCGTACGGTGCATCCTCGGGTATGCCGGCAGCGCGGGTGTAGCTCAATGGTAGAGCCCCAGTCTTCCAAACTGGCTACGCGAGTTCGATTCTCGTCACCCGCTCCACACGGGCCCTCTAACCCCCTCCGCTCGGGCCACGCAGCCGCACCCGCGCCTAACGACTGTCCAGGATGGCCCGTAGCTCAACCCACACTTCTTCCGGTGAACCGCTGGCATCGACGGTGACCAGGAGACCGAGTTCTCGGTAGAAGTCGAGTAACGGTTCGACCTCCTCATTGAAGACGTCCAGACGAGCCCGGATCACTTCGGGTG
>JACCUF010000281.1 GCA_013811975.1 Geodermatophilaceae bacterium
CGCAGGCGGTCCGGGAGGGGCGGCAGGTGACCCGTACCCGGGTCCTAGCGGTCAGGGAGCGCCCGGCCGCGGATGAGGTCGGTTGCCCGGTCGGTACGGTCGATGGCCTCAGCCCGCAGGCGCTGGCTCGTCGCAGCGTGGCCGGCATCGGCGAGGGCGGCCGCGCTCCGGAAGTCGCGAGGACCGCGGGGTAGCAGCTCGAGCAGGCCAGTCACCCACGCGTCGGCAACGTGCGGCATGACGAGGACTCGCGGATCGCTGACCGAGTCAGCGATCTCGACCCGGTTGGCCACCGATCTGGCCGCCGTGAAGGCCCGCATCACCACATCGACAAGGCCGCGGCCCTGTTCGACTGGAGCCACGTAGCGCCGGCCGGTCAGGACCGGAGCCAAGCCGCAGGCTTCGGTCACCGGGCTGGCCACTCCTCCGGGTACGGCGGCGCCCAAAACGAGATCATTCGGTACGGCGGCAGCACATCGGTCCCGGGTCCAGGTCACCGGAGCCAGGCCGCAATCGAGGACGATGATGCGATCCCTGGGGCCGGCCGTGGCTAGCGCGGCAGTCAGCGGCACGCCACACAGCACCCCTCCGTCGACGTGCAGGTGGCTGTCCCGGCAACCGCTCGCACCAATGCCTGCGTCCGTGCCCACGGGCAGCCGGACCGGTGGGAACAGGCCAGGAAGGGCACTGCTGGCGAGCAGGGTGTCGGTCAGCGGCCCGTGCCGATGATGGCGCGGCGCCGAACAGTCGAGGCAAGTGGTGGTGATCGTCAGCGGGATGTGGAGTTCGCTCAGATCGTGCGCCGGTACGTGCTCCTCGATGATCCGGCGCAGCGGAGCTGGATCGAGTATCGAGCGTGCCCCCGCCGCGACGGATCGAGCGACGCCTCGAACCCGCGACCAGCCCGACGGGGCCAGCAGGTGTTGAGTCCGCGGATTCAACCACCAGGCCCGGAGTTGTTCGGCCCGGTCCACCGTCGGGTCGGTGGCCAGGAAGGCCGCGTTGAGCGCCCCGGCCGAGCACCCGAACATCGCGTCAGGGACCACCCCGGCCTCGAGCAGGGCCAGGAGGCCGCCCGCCTGGTAGGCACCGAGCGCCCCGCCACCGCCTAGGACCAGGACCGTCCGACCAGCCGGCTCACCGAATTCGTGCGGTCGCGGAGATCCACCTCGTACGACATCGAGCACGTGAACCTCCGGGAAACGTTGGGCGAACCCGGAACTCTGGCTGTCCCAGCCCCCGTTGCCGTGATCTTGACGTTGTTGTCGGTTCAGGGGGCCGATCTGGGTAACGAACCGACACCTTCGTCAAGATCACGCCGCTGGGGGCGCTTGCAGGCTCGCCAGGTACGCCTTGTCCCAGGCTGCTCCGACCTGAGCCACGACACCGGCCGGCCGACGGAGTACGTCTGCGCCCGAGAATCGGAGGACCGTCCAGCCAGCATTGACAAGCATGTTCTGCCGCCGAAGATCTTGGGCGAATATATCCGCTTCCCGGTGTACCGCGCCGTCGAACTCGATCGCGATCCTCAGCCGCGGATAGGCCAGGTCGAGCCTGGCCACCACGTAGCCGTTCTGGTCCCGGATCGGGTACTGCAACTCTGGGGTGGGCAGCCCTGCCTCTATGAGTAACCACCGGGTCACGGATTCCATTCGCGATTCTGCCCGTGGATCGCCGTGCCGCAGCGCGCGGCGAGCCCGGACCGCTCCACGCTCGCCGATGTGCCGGAACAGCATTTCCTGCAAGCGTTGCGGCGAGCACCACGTCCGAAGGATCTGATCGGTGACCGCGAGCAGATCCGCGGGTGCCAGCATGGTGGCGAGGTCCCACCATGTGCGCGCGGGCGAGGTTATTGCAAGGCCGGACAATTCGGCGGCATCGTTGGCAACCAACCGCGCCGATTCATGGACCACCCTGTCCGGCCGGTGTCGAGGTCGCTCCTCGCGACGGGCGACGACATGGACCTTCGCGCTCAGGGCGGCCATCGGCAACTCGATCCCCCACAGAACCGCTGCGCTCGCATGACTGACCAGCGAGCTGGGTGGCATGGTCAGCAGTACCGATCGTGCCCGGCTCAGCAGGTCCGCCGGATTCCCCGGCGGCAGATATGTGTCTCGTACGGATCGGCCTATCGCACCGTGCCGCAGCTGCCACGGAGTCCAGCCCGCCGCAAGCGCCTGGCTGCGTGTGAGCGGGCCCTCCATCGGCGGCTGGCGACATCGGCGAACCATCCGGCGAGGATCTCCAACGTCGGGCCTTGCCCGCTCGATGAATCCACAGCGCCCCTCGTGATCTTGACGTTGTTGTCGGTTCAGCGGGCCGAAACGGTCAACGAACCGACAACAACGTCAAGATCACCGGGGAAACAGGGGGGTGCCGGTGAGGAGTTCGTAGGCGGTCAGATACCGCTCCCGGATTCCGGCCACTACGTGTGCCGGCAGTTCGGGCGGCGGCGATCCGGAAGCCCGGTCCCAGCCGGATTCGTTGATCAGCCAGTCACGTACGTACTGCTTGTCGTACGAGGCC
>JACCUF010000107.1 GCA_013811975.1 Geodermatophilaceae bacterium
TGTTCATCGGGCTTGGCCTACAGGCCGTCTGGATCGGGGTCGGCGCCCTGCTGGTGGCTGTGGTGTGGCGGTTCGGCGTACGGCGCTATTCGGCGGTGGGCAACTGATGGCGGCGCAGTTGAAGTCCGGACGAGCGGCCGGGCGAAGCCGGCCACCTACCTGGCTGGGGTCAGGCAGACGGCTGCGGCTGGCCGGGACATTCCTGAAGATCGGCGCGCTCAACGAACTGCAGTACCGCGTCAACTTCTTCCTAAGCCTGGTGCAGTCGGTGGTCGCCGTGTCTACGGCTCTGGTCGTGCTTGCTTTGGTCTTCTCGCACACAGATTCCCTGGGTGGCTGGTCCAGCGACGAGCTGCTGGTGATCATGGGTGTTTACGTACTGATGGGCGGGCTGATCCGCTCGGTCATCCAGCCGAACATGCAGCAGCTGATGACCGACGTCGAGGAAGGCACGTTGGACTACATCCTGACCAAACCCGAGGATGCGCAGCTGCTGATCAGCGTGCGGCGTTTTCAGATCTGGCAGGCGGTGGACGTGTTCGTCGGCCTGGCCCTGGTCGCGGTTGCACTGGTCCGGTTGTCCGATCCGCTCAATGTGTCCTCGGTGCTCGCCTTCGCCGTTGCGCTGGTGCTCGGTGCCCTCGACATCTACTGCTTCTGGCTGATCCTGACCACCGGCGCGTTCTGGGTGACCCGGGTCGACTTCATCATCGAGCTCTTCGACGGCATGTATCAGGCCGGTCGTTGGCCGGTGACGATCTACCCCACCTGGTTGCGGATCGGCTTCACGTTTCTCGTCCCACTCGGTTTCGCTGTGACGGTGCCGGCCTCGGCACTGACCGGGCGGCTGTCCGGTTGGTTGCTGCTGGGTGCGCTCGGCTTCACCGCGGCCCTGATGGCCTTCACCCGCTGGTTCTGGCGGCGCGGCCTGAAGAACTACTCCGGCGCCTCGGCCTAGGTCAGCGTCCGGGCAGGGCCAGCGCAACTCCGAAACCGATCAGGGTGGCTCCGGTGATGCCATTCAGGCCTCGCTGTACGCGTGATCGGCGTAGCCACGCCCGCATCGCGTGAGCACCGGCGATGATCAAGGTGAACCAGAGGATGCCTTCGATGCTGTGCACCACGGCCAGCAGCGCGCCCATCAGGACCGGCGAAACGTCAGCGGGGATGAACTGCGGCAGCAGCGCCACATAGAACGCGCCGATCTTGGGGTTGAGGATGTTGACGCCAAGCCCTTGCCGCCAGGATGCCCACTTGGTGAGGTGCGAAGGATTGTCGTCCGCGGCGACGGCAGCAGCTGCCCGGTCGCGTCGGAACCCTGCCACCAGCCAGCGCACCCCAAGCCAGATCAAGTAGGCCGCACCGACCAGTCGCAAGACCGTATAGGCGGTCTCTGACGCGGTGAGTACGGCCGAAACGCCCACCGCAGCAGCCACTCCCCAGACGAGGCAACCGGTGCACACCCCCAACGCCGTGGCATAGGCCGAAGCCCGGCCCTTCGTCAGCGCCGAGCGTAGGACCAGAGCGGTGTCCAGGCCCGGGGTGATCGTCACGAGACCGGCCACCAGGGCGAACGAAACGAGAGCCGAAGGGATTGTGTCGATGAACATGCAAGCAGGATGGCAGAGACGCCAGCCCTACGATGGACACGATGACAACAAGCCGGTCAACCTGACCGCAGAGGTGGCTCATGACTTCGGTTCCCGAACTGACCCTCACGACGGTCAACATCGGCGCTCCCGATCCAGTTGTGCTGGCTCGCTTCTACCAGCGGCTGCTGGGTTGGGAGGTCGGGACCGAGGAGCAGGATTGGGTGGTACTGAGGAATCCTGATGGTGGAACAGCGCTGGCCTTCCAGACCGAGTCGGGCTTCCTTCGACCGGTCTGGCCTGCCGGTCCCGGTGACCAGCAGATGATGCTGCACCTCGAGATCCGCGTTGACGATCTCGAGAGCGCGGTCGCTCACGCCACGGACTGTGGCGCCACCCTCGCCGATCATCAGCCGCAGGACGAGGTCCGTGTCTGCCTCGACCCAGCCGGACATCCGTTCTGTCTCTGGCTGGGGTGAGTCACGAATCTGTTGCGGTGTCTTCGCTTTCGGCACCAGAATTGCGGCGCGGAGTTCCTTCGGACGCCGGACGCTGGGCGAAGTCGGCGAAGGCAGCCAGGTTGGCCAACGACTCGCCGCGGCTGACCCGCCAGTCCCACTCCCGGCGGATCGAGCTGCCGAACCCGATCTCCAGCATTGTGTTGAAGTGCTCGTCGGCGTAGGTGAGTACCGAGCCCAGCACCCGGTCGATCTCGTCGGCGGTCACGGCGTGCAGGGCTAGCCGGCCGACCAGGTAGATGTCACCGACCGAGTCGATGCTGTAGGCAACCCCGTACATGCGTGAATTGTGTTGCAGAAGATAGCTCCACAGCTGCTCTCGATTCTCGTCGGGTTGCCGGCACACGAAGGCCTCGACCCGCAGCGCGTGCTCCCCGATGATGAGCCAGCAGATCGTCTGCAGCTTCTTGGTGCCGGGCAGCGTCACGACGAATCGGGCCGGCTCCGGCCGTTCGTAGCTGAGTTCCCGTTCCTCAAGCGCGGCAGCGATCACGCCAGCGACATCGGGAGTCTCTGAATCGGCTACGCCGGGGCCACCCATCAGCGCGTCGGACTCGCGTCGAAAACGGGGCTGGTCATGGCGTCGGCATAGGCATCCAGCAACAGCCCGGTCGTACGGTCCCAGGAGAATCGACTGGCGTGCTCGACGGCAGATCGGGAGAAGGCCGCCCGATCGCCCAGCACCTTGGTGATCGCATCGGCGTAGTCCGGCGCCCGGTGCCCATCCACGAGCAGCCCGGACCTGCCGTCGGCCACTGCCGTCACCAGCCCGCCCACGCGTGCGGCGACCACCGGCGTACCGCAGGCCTGCGCCTCGAGGGCGACCAAGCCGAAGGACTCGTTGTGGCTCGGGACGACGGCGACATCGGCGGCGCGGTAGTAGTCAGCGAGATCATCGGGGGGCATCGGGGCCAGGAAGCGCACCCGGTCGGCGATGCCGAGGGTGTTGGCCAGTGCCAGCAGGGAGCTGGGTTCGGCCAGGCCGGACCCGCTGGGCGCGCCCACGACGTACACCACCAGCTTCAAGCGCACCGACGGGTCATAGGCGATCAGGTGCGCAGCAGCACGCAGCAGCAGATCGGGGGCCTTCAATGGCTGGATCCGGCCCACGAAGAGCAGGACCAGGGCATCTTCGGGTATGCGGAGTCGCGACCGGGCGCCGGGCATCGGGCGAAATCGATCCAGGTCCACCCCGGGTGGGATGGTCAGCACCTTTCCCGGGTCGGCGTCGTACCACTGGACCAACTGGGCCGCCTCGTCGCTCGTGGAGGCGATCAGCCGGTCGGCCTCGGCCACCACTTGCTCCTCGCCGATGACGCGTGAGCGCGGTTCGGGGGCGTCGCCCTCGGCCAGCAGCGCGTTCTTGACCTTGGCCAGGGTGTGCGCGGAGTGGATCAGCGGGACGCCCCACCGGTCGCGGGCCAGCCAGCCGACCTGGCCGGACAGCCAGTAGTGGGAGTGAATGACGTCGTAGTGGCCTGGCTCTTGTTGGGCTTCGGCCCGTAGGACGGCCGAGGTGAACGCGCACAACTGGGCGGGCAGGTCGTTCTTGGCCAGTCCCTCGAAGGGACCCGCGGTGATGTGCCGAACGTGGACCCCTGGGGCCAGGATTTCGACCGGCCCGAGATCGCTGGACGTGGCGCGGGTGAAGACATCGACCTCGATGCCCTGAGCGGCCAGCCGCTTGGACACCTCGACGATGAACACGTTCATGCCGCCGGCATCACCGGCACCGGGTTGATCCAGTGGGGAGGTGTGCACCGACAGGGTGGCCACCCGGGTGGGAAGTACGCGCTCGCTCACTCTCGTCCCTCCTCGCCTCATCCGCTGTGACGACGACTCATCCTGCCTCGAGGTCGAGCTCGGGCAGGATGATCCCCATGAAGGACAACCACGGGAGCGGCCAGGACATGCCCACATCGGAGCTTCCGATTGCGGTGGTCACCGGCGCCTCGAGCGGAATCGGTGCGGCCACCGCCCGGCGGCTGGCTGGTGACGGGTTTCACGTCGTGCTGGGAGCGCGGCGAGTAGAGCGGATCGAGGCCTTGGCGGCCGAGATCGGGGGCAGCGCGTACCGGCTGGATGTTACTGATCAACTCTGCGTCGACGACTTCTGCGCACGGGTACCAGTTTGCCGGGTCCTGGTCAACAACGCCGGCGGTGCGTACGGGATGGATCCGATCTCCTCAGCCGACCTGGACGCCTGGGTTGCCATGCATGCGGTGAATGTCCTGGGCGTCGTACGAATGACCAAGGCGCTGCTCCCGGCGCTGGTCGCCAGCGGCGCCGGCGATGTGGTGCTGGTCGGCTCGACCGCCGGGATGGGCGTCTACGAGGGTGGCGGTGGGTACACCGCGGCCAAGCACGGCACGCACGTCGTCGCCGAGACACTGCGGCTGGAACTGGTCGGGCGCCCGGTTCGGGTGATGGTCGTTGCACCCGGGATGGTGGCGACCGAGGAGTTCTCGCTGAACCGGTTCGAGGGCGACCAGTCACGCGCCGATGCTGTCTACGCCGGAGTCCGCGAACCCCTGGTCGCTGACGACATCGCCGAATGCATCGCCTGGATGGTTGCCCGGCCGCATCACGTCAATGTTGATCTGATGGTCGTGCGCCCATTGGCTCAAGCCGCTCAGCACAAGGTGCACCGAGAGCCCGACCTTCGGGGCTAGCGGCGCCGGGTGCTGAGTACGACCAGGAGTGGCCAGACCGCTTGGGCGCCCGCAGCCACCCGTTCGGACAGCCCGACCTGACTCATGTCCTGACCGAGATCGGAGACGAACCAACCCACGCCGGCCAACAGGATCGCCGTGGCCGCGACAGCCACCTTCGGCCGCAACCCCCACGCGATCTGACGATGAACCGCTCCCGGCCCCGCCGGCCCATCGTAGGTATGGCGATCGCGGGTGCGGCGGCGCATGGCGAAGGCGGGCCAGATGGCGAGTGCGCCGAAGGAGATGCCAGCCACGATGGCATGCGGTGCCGAGCCGCCGTCACCGAGAACCGTGGGCAGCGGCAAGGCTGCGACCAGCACCGTGGCTACTCCACCGCCGCCCAGGAGCAACCGTCCCGGCAGGGCAGCGTCGCGCAAGGCCAGGGCCGTGGTGATGTGTGCCAGACCTACCCCGGCCAGCGCCGAAGTCATCACCCAGCGGTCGGTGGCATCCAGCGCGGCCAGGGCACTGATCGTCTGGGTGAACGAGTCGAATCCGACCTCCTGCCGAGCCGCAGCCCACGTCCAGCCACCGATCAACAGGGTCGGTGCCGCCGCCGAGGACAGCAGACCCCACCAAGGCGCAGCATTCGTCACCGCGTCGAGGCTAGTGGCCCCCGGGGATGCGGGGCTCGGGATGCAGCCGGACTCCGAACTGGGATTCGACCCGGTCGGTGATTTCAGCGGCTAGCCCAAGGATGTCGGCGGTCCTCGCCGAACCTCGGTTCGTCAGCGCGAGGGTGTGCTTTCCCGACACCGCCGCGGCCCCGCGGGTGTACCCCTTGGCGAAACCGGCCCGCTCGATCAGCCAGGCGGCGGACAGCTTGTGTCCTTTCAGATCGGGGTATGCGGGCCAGTCGGCGGCAGGCCCGAGACGCGCCACGGCGCGCTCGGTGAAGCGCAGATACTCCCCCGCGGTCAGGACGGGATTCGTGAAGAACGATCCCGCGCTCCAGGTGTCGTGGTCGTCCGCATCGAGGACCATCCCCTTGCTGCGGCGCAGGTCCAGGACCTCGGCCCGTACGTCCACCGTCGGTGCCCGGTCCCCCAACTCCACCCCCAGCCGGGTAGCCAACTCCGCGTACCGGATCGGTGCGGACTGATTGGAGCGCCGCAGCCGGAACTGCACGGCCAGCACGAGGAAACGTTCGGTGTGCTTGAAGCGACTGTCGCGATAGCCGAACCGGCAGGCCGCCGCCGACCAGGACGCCGCTCGGCCGGTCTGCCGGTCGAAGATCTCCACGGCGCTGATCGAATCGGCCACGACCTGGCCGTACGCCCC
>JACCUF010000345.1 GCA_013811975.1 Geodermatophilaceae bacterium
GTGCGGTTCGGGTCGTACTCGATGTGCGCGACCTTGGCCGGCACGCCGTCCTTGTCCGCACGGCGGAAGTCGATCAGCCGGTAGGCCCGCTTGTGACCACCGCCCTGGTGGCGGGCGGTGATCCGCCCGTGAGCGTTACGACCACCCTTGGAGTGCAGTGGCCGCACCAGCGACTTTTCCGGGGTGGTCCGGGTGATCTCGGCAAAGTCGGCAACGCTCGAGCCGCGTCGGCCCGGCGTGGTCGGCTTGTACTTACGAATAGCCATCGAAAGCTCTCTTGTCCTTCCCCTCCGGTCGCCTAAGCGACCGGACCCCCGAAGATCTCGATCCGGTCACCCGGAGCCACGCTGACGATCGCGCGCTTGGTGTCGGGTCGCTTGCCCATGCTGATTCGGCGGCTGCGCTTGCGCTTGCCCTGCCGGTTGAGGGTGTTGACCCCCAGCACCTTGACGTGGAAAACCTCTTCGACCGCGATCCTGATCTGGACCTTGTTGGCACCACGCGGAACGAGAAAGGTGTACTTGTTCTGGTCGAGCAGGCCGTAGCTCTTCTCCGAGATCACCGGAGCGAGCAGCACGTCGCGGTGGTCGGCGATCACTTGGCGTCCTCGGTTTCTTCGGCGGCGGTAGCCGGGGCCACTGAGGGCACCTCGCCGCCGACGTTCGGCGTCGAGAGATCAGGAAGTTGGATCCCACGAGCTCGACCCGTTGCTGACTTGCCCTTGGTCGGCCCGGCCAGGAACAGCGTGAGCGCCTCTTCGGTGAAGATGACGTCGTCGCTGACCAGCACGTCGTGGGTGTTGAGCTGGGTCGGCGTGATCAGGTGCACCTGGCCGAGGTTGCGCAGCGAACGGCGGGTCAGGTCATCGCCGGGCAGCGCCACGACGAGGACCCGCTTTGCCGAGCTGATGCCGGACAGCACAGCCAGGGCGGTCTTGGTCGAGGGAGTGTTCCCGTCGACGAAACCGCTGACAACGTGCAGCCGCTCGTTGGCCGCCCGGTCGGACAGGGCGCAGCGCAGGGCCGCGGCCTTCATCTTCTTGGGGGTCCGCTGGGCGTACGAGCGAGGGGTCGGGCCGAAGACGATGCCACCGCCTTCGAACTGCGGCGCGCGGGTCGAACCCTGACGAGCCCGGCCGGTGCCCTTCTGGCGGTAAGGCTTTGCCCCACCACCGCGGACCTCGCCACGGGTCTTGGTCGAGGCGGTGCCCTGGCGTTTGGCGGCCAGTTGCGCAACGACGACCTGGTGCATCAGCGAGATGTTGGGTTCAACACCGAAGATCTCGGCGGGCAGGCTCACCCGGCGGGACTTCCGGCCATCGAGCGTGCGGACGGAGACGTCGAGGGACATCGACTCGCGAGACTTCGCGTCAGTGGAGGTGGCGGACTTGGCGGTCACTTGTCAGCTCCCGTCAGGTTGCTCTTGGAGGGCGCACCCTTGGTGGCGCTCCGGACGATGACAAGCCCGCCGCGCGGACCGGGAATGGCGCCTTCGATCAGGATCAGGCCGCGCTCGACGTCGACCTTGACGACCTTGAGGCTTTGCGTCGTGATGCGCTCGCCGCCCATCCGGCCGGCCATCCGCAGGCCCTTGAAGACCCGACCCGGGGTGGCGCAGCCACCGATGGAGCCCGGGGAACGATGCTTGCGCTGCACACCGTGGCTGGCACCGAGGCCGTGGAAGCCGTGCCGTTTCATGACGCCGGCGAAGCCCTTGCCCTTGGAGGTGCCGGTCACGTCGACCCTTACGCCGGCTTCGAACAGCTCGGCGGTGATCTCCTGGCCGACCTCGTAGTCCGACGCGTCGGCAGTCCTCAGTTCCACGACGTGCCGACGCGGGGTCACCTTCGCCTTGGCGAAGTGACCCGCGTCAGGCTTGTTGACCTTGCGGGGGTCGATCGCGCCGAATCCGAGCTGGACTGCGGAATACCCGTCGAGCTCAGGGGTGCGTACCTGGGTGACCACGCAGGGCCCGGCTTTGACAACGGTCACCGGAACGATCCGATTGGCGTCGTCGAAGACCTGGGTCATCCCAAGCTTCTCGCCCAGGATCCCCTTGAGAGCAGAAGAAGTGTTCATGGTGTTCTTCGCCCCCTACTGGATGTTGACGTCGACGCTGGCCGGCAGGTCGATGCGCATCAGCGCATCGACCGTTTTTGGCGTCGGGTCGAGGATGTCGATCAGGCGCTTGTGAGTACGCATCTCGAAGTGCTCCCGCGAGTCCTTGTACTTGTGCGGTGAGCGGATGACGCAGTAGACGTTCTTCTCCGTCGGCAGTGGCACCGGACCCACGACCCGGGCGCCGGTCTTGGTGACGGTCTCGACGATGCGCCGAGCCGACGCGTCGATCGCCTCGTGGTCATAGGCCTTGAGCCTGATGCGGATCTTCTGTCCCGCCATCGGTGTCCTTCGCTCCTGCCGTGATTACTGGTTCGTTGGAATGCGGTTTCTTTTCCGTAGGGG
>JACCUF010000367.1 GCA_013811975.1 Geodermatophilaceae bacterium
CGAAGATCCAGCCGTACCCGGGCAGCAGCCGTTCCCCGTCGCGAAGTTCCAGCCACGACTCGATGTACTCGTCGTTGGTCCTCGGCGAAGTGAAGTACCGGCGCACGGCAACGCCCATCGGCCGGTCCGTACGCCTGGCCAGGCCGAGGGACTTCCCGACCGTCCCGCTCATCCCGCCCGCGTCGATGACCAGCTGTGCGCGGTAGCTGACCGGGTTGCCGCCCTCACCGCGTCCGTCGACGCCGACGACGCGTCCGGCGCGGTCCAGGACCGCGCCATCGACCCGGGTCCCTTCGAGGAGATGCGCGCCGGCCTTCTGTGCATGGCGGGCGAGCAGCTCGTCGAAGTCCAGGCGCGGACGGACGAGGCCGTAGTTCGGGTAGCTGGCCAGCTCCGGCCAGTCGAGTTCGAGGCGATGGCCGCCGCCATAGACCCGCAGTCCCCGGTGTCGGATCCACCCGGCCCCGGGCCCGGTGTCGATGCCCATGTCGATCAACGGCTTGACGCCGCGGGGCGTGAATCCATCACCACAGACCTTGTCCCGTGGGAATGTCGCCTTCTCGATCAGCAGAACATCCAGACCAGCCTGGGCGAGCCAGTACGCCGTGGCCGAGCCGCCCGGGCCGGCGCCAACCACGATGACGTCTGCTTCGGCGGTGGGCACGGCGGGGCGGGTGTCGGTCACTGCAGGCCTCCTCGCGCTGGCGTGCCGGTCTCAGGCTCGTCTCATCGCTTATCGGTGCTTGTGAAGAATTTCACGAAGTGCTTTCGTGAGTGTATTCCTCTTCAGTGGAGGATGCCGACCCGGACTTGCGCACAACTCCCCCCAGCGGGGCAGGCGTGGGGGGGAACGGCGTCGGCGGCTGCCCTGGCCCAGGTACGGGTCCAGGATCAGGTGTGGGTACGGGTCCGGGTACCGGACTGGGTCCGGGAGCGGGGCCAGGCCCGGGTACCGGCGGTGGATCGCCCGGCACCGGAACCGGAGCTGGGCTAGGCGGTTGAGTGGGTTCGGGGGGTGGCGGTGGAAACGGCGGGACCGACATCCGGCAAGTCTCGACCTTGCGCCGCCAAAGGACCAGCAACAATCAGCGGCGGATGGCGCGGTGCAGGGCGACGATTCCGAAGCTGAGGTTGCGCCAGCCGACCTCGGTCCAGCCGGTCGCGCCGATCCGGTCAGCCAGCGTCGGCTGATCAGGCCAAGCCCGGATCGACTCCGCGAGGTATCGGTAGGCATCCGGATTGCTTGACACTCGGTCGGCGATCCAGGGCAGCGGGCGCAGCAGGTACTCGCTGTACACGCGGTCGAACCAGCCCCGGACCGGCCGGGAGAACTCGCAGATCACCAGGCGCCCGCCTGGTCTGGTCACCCGGGCGAACTCGGCCAGGGCGGCGTCGACATCAGAGACGTTGCGCAAACCGAAGCTGATCGTGACCGCGTCGAAGCTCGCGTCGGCAAACGGCAGGGCCAGCGCATCGGCGGCGACCTTCGGTACGTCACGGCACTCGCCTGCGGTGAGCATGCCCACCGAGAAGTCGCTGGCAACGGCAAAGGCGCCGCTGGTGGACAACGGGATGGTCGACACGGCCGTCCCGGCCGCGACGTCGAGCACCTTGTCCCCCGGAAGCGCTCCGATCGCGGCGGTCGTGGCCTTGCGCCAGCCGCGGTCCTGGCCCAGCGACATCACAGTGTTGGTCAGGTCATACCGGTTGGCGACAGCGTCGAACATCGCCGCGACCTCGTCCGGCCGCTTGTCCAGGCTCGCTCGCGAGCCTGGGTCGCGTCCGGGCGTCATTGTCGCGACGCTACAACGACAGCGGCATCGGCGTTTCGGGGTCGTCGCGCCCCACGATGACCCCGACAACGTGTACTCGCGAGCATTGCCGAGCGTCTCCGTTGGCGCGAAGGACGCCTCAGCGGGCAACCTACGCTGAGGTGGAGCGGCCGGGCGAAGCTAGTCCAAACGGTGGCCGGGGTGAGGAAGGTGAGTGTGGCCGAGGAATTGACCGGGCGCGGTACCGAGTCGCGCCCGGCCACGTCCCATCGGCTGCGCACCCGCGCCGTCGACAACCCTGGACGGCTGATCGACCTGCTGCCGCGCGAGCAGGCGGTCGCCTGGGTCATGGACGACGAGGGCCTGATCGCCTGGGGCGAGTTGGCCAGGCTCGAGGTCAAGGGTCCGGACACCTTCGCGCAGGCCTCCCGCTGGTGGCGGGAGCAGCTCGCCGAGATCACCGTGACTGATGAGGTCGGCCTACCCGGAACCGGGGCCGTGCTCTTCGCAAGCGCCGCCTTCGACATCCGTACGGGTGCATCTGTCTTTGTGATTCCGCGCGTCGTTCTCGGTCGGTCCGGCGCTCGTACGTGGGTCAGCGCCCCTGAGAATGAATCTCTGAGGTTTGCCATCGATGAGGTCCCGAGTCCGGGGGTGATCCGGTACGCCGATGGCGCACAGAGCGCAGCAGCCTGGACGTCGTCGGTGGCGGAGGGGGTTGCCCGGCTGCGGGTCGGTGATCTGGACAAGGTGGTCCTGGCTCGCGATCTGATGGCCACCACTGCGGAGCCGTTGGACGCCCGGCACCTCTTGCGGGCCTTGGCCGATCGATGGACCGACTGCTGGACCTACGTTCTGGACGGACTCGTCGGTGCGACACCGGAGTTGCTGTTGCGTCGCACCGGGTCACACGTCACCTCGCGGGTCCTGGCCGGAACCGCGGCCCGCGCGGGCACGGGCGAGGACGAGGACGAGAAGGTCGGACGAGAACTGTTGACCTCGGCGAAGAACCAGGACGAGCACCGGTACGCCATTGCCTCGCTGGCCGAGACGCTCGCCCCGTTCTGCACCTCGCTCGACGTACCGGAGTCTCCGCACCTGCACACGCTGCCGACGTTGATGCACCTGGCCACCGACGTAGCCGGTGAATTGGCCGGCGAGCCTGACCTGCTCGCCATCATCGACGCGATCCACCCGACGGCCGCGGTGTGTGGCACGCCACGCGATATCGCGATCGACCTGATCGCTGAACTGGAGGGCATGGATCGTGGCCGGTACGCAGGCCCGGTCGGATGGCTGGACTCCGCCGGAAACGGCGAATTCGGGGTAGCCCTGCGCTGCGCCCAGATCGAAGATGGTGCGCTGCGCCTGTTCGCCGGCTGCGGGATCATGGCCGATTCCAACCCAGAGGCTGAGCTCGCCGAGGCCCAACTGAAGCTCCTCGCCATCCGCGACGCCCTGGAGAGCTGATCCGGGCGCGTGGCGGGACGGGCGAGGCATAGCAATACCCGTCCAGGTCCGCGCGTTCTCGCGACCAGTACGTCGGGCATCTTCGTAGCGTCCTTCGACTGGTCGCTGTACGCGCTCATGGCGCCTTACCTGGCCGACCAGATGTTCCCGGGGTCGAGTCCGGCCGCCAGATTGTTCGGCGCGTACCTCGTCTTTGCCGCCGGCTTCCTGGCCCTTCCGCTCGGGAGCTTCCTGATCGGGCGCGTGAGCGATGTCCGCGGCCGCCGTGCGGGGCTCAGGTACTCGGTGTCACTCATGGCCTTGGGCGCGCTGTTCATTGCTCTGGCCCCCAGCTCATCGGTGATCGGTTGGGGCGCGGCTGTGCTGGTAGTCATCGCCCGACTCGTACAAGGAATTGCCATGGGTGGGGAAGTCGCTACGGTCGCAACCTACGTCGTGGAGGGCGCGCGGGAGAGCAAGCGTTATCGCTTCGGCGCCTTCACCTACGCCGGCGCTGTGCTCGGAACGTTGGGCGCGACGGTCGCGTCTGCCGCGCTGGTGTCCTCGATGGGAACCGACGCGGTCAGGGACGGCGGCTGGCGCATCGCGTTCTTCGTGGCCGCTGCCCTGGGTTCAGTCGCACTCTGGATCCGATGGCGTGCGCCGGAGTCCTCGGTGTCCGTGGCCTTGCAGTCGGTCGAGACCGAGGTGCCCGTCAAACCGATGCTCTGGGA
>JACCUF010000370.1 GCA_013811975.1 Geodermatophilaceae bacterium
CCGCCGCCAGATAGACGCCGTTGCTGGGACTCCGGCATTGCGGACCCGGCCCGCCAGCGACGGCTGACCCCGATGTCCCGAACAGCGAGCGTGATCGAACGGTGAGCGGCGCGGCGCTGGCCGGCGCACCGTGGCTGGGATCGGTAGACCCTGCCGTCCGCGGCACCGGTAGGGATCTCGACCCCCCCCGGGTTTTCTGGGCCCGAAGTCCATTGTGCAGGAGCGTCCTGGCGCCGTACGAGCCGCAATTCGCGGCATAGGCCGGGCATCGAGCAGCACGACCTGAAGGTGTCCTTCCCCGGTCGAGGTGCGATTCACTGCCGCCGACGACATCCCGCTGTCCACAGCCGCAGGACGCGACTCTGCCTATCTGGCCGTGCACATGTTCAATGGCCAGCCCTACGAGAAGTACTTCCGGGCGGTCGAAGAAGTGATGAAAGACCTGGACGGTCGCCCGCACTGGGGCAAGCTGCACTACCAGGACGCAGAAACGCTCAGTGGCCGGTACCGTACCCTCGTTTCGCTGAGTTTTTGGCGATTCGGGACAGCGTCGATCCGTACGGCCGCTTCGCCAACGGTTACCTCGATCGGGTCCTAGGTGGACGAGCCTAGGCTGGTACGCCGCCGGCGTGCTCGAAGTCGATCGCGGAGAACGCGCGCAGCTTCTCCAGGCGGTGCCAACTCTCGATCTGCCGGATCGTGCCGGACCTCGAACGCATGACCAGGGACTGGGTGGTCGCGCCTCCGGAGCGGTAGTGCACACCGCGGAGCAGGTCGCCGTCGGTGATGCCGGTGGCCACGAAGAAGACGTTGTCTCCGCTGACCAGGTCATCGATGTGCAGGACACGGTCGAGGTCGTGGCCGGCGTCGATGGCCTTCTGCCGTTCCTCGTCATCACGAGGCCAGAGCCTGACCTGCATCGCGCCGCCCATGCACTTGAGGGCGCAGGCGGTGATGATGCCCTCCGGTGTGCCGCCGATGCCCATGAGCATGTCCACGCCGGTGGCCTCCCGTGCGCACGAGATGGCGCCGGCGACATCTCCGTCGGTGATGAAGTGGATCCGCGCACCGGCCTCGCGGACCTCCTGGGCCAATTGGTCGTGTCGTGGCCGATCGAGGATGCACACGATGACGTCGGCGACGTCGCTGTTCTTCGCTTTGGCCACCCGCCGAATGTTCTCGGCCACCGGGGCGGTGATGTCGACGACATCTGCCGCTTCCGGACCGACGGCGAGTTTGTCCATGTAGAAGACGGCTGAGGGGTCGTACATGGCACCACGCTCAGCAACCGCCAGCACGGCAACGGCATTGGGCATTCCCTTGGCCATCAAAGTGGTGCCGTCGATCGGGTCGACAGCGACATCGCAGAGCGGACCGCTGCCGTCTCCGACCTGCTCCCCGTTATAGAGCATCGGCGCTTGGTCTTTCTCGCCCTCGCCGATGACGACGACGCCGTTCATCGAGACCGTGCCGATCAGCTTTCGCATTGCGTCCACGGCCGCGGCGTCCCCACCGTTCTTGTCTCCGCGCCCGACCCAGCGGCCGGCTGACATCGCGGCAGCTTCGGTCACCCGTACGAGTTCCATCGCGAGGTTGCGGTCCGGCTCCGGCATCTCAGCGCGGGCAGGTGACTGCGGGGTTTCGGTCATGCGGTGGCTCCCTGGGTCGAGAACAGGCCTGGGGGTGCTGCAATCCTAGTGCCATGGGAGGGGAGTCCACGGCTGGGCCGCGAGGCCGGTTGGGGAAGCTGACCGCGGCGAACATGCTGCGCTCGCTGCTGCCGTTGGTCGTGATGGTGCTTGCCATGGCCTACTTCTGTTCGCCGCAGGACCTGGACCCGGTCACCGAAATCGACCCGTCGAACTCGATCAGATATGCGGCCTCGCTGGCTGAGATCGGACTGCCGTTGCCGGAACTGGCGGAGACCTGGCGCCCGACCAGCGTCGACGTCGCCGCACCGGCGGATGGGCAGCCCGGCCCGGTCACGCTCACGATCGGGTACCTGACGCCGAGCGAGGAGTTCGCCCGGTACGTCGTCAGCACCGACCCGGCCTCCACGCTGATCGACGACCTGCTGAACGACGCGAACAGAGTCGGGCGGCTCACCATTGCCGGCCAGGCCTGGATGATGTTCACGACCAATCGGGGGGAGCAGCTTTATCTCCGAACGGACGGCGACCTGCGACTGGTCGTGACCGGGAGTGCGGGCGAAGCGGAAATCCGCACTCTTGCCGAGTCACTGGTCCCTTACCGCGGCTAACCCTCAATAACGTCCGGGTACCGGCCGGGTCGAGTAGTCCGGTCAGGAGTCGCGGATCGGGTCGCTCGGGGCGCCTTCGGTCTGGCTGGCCCGAACGATTTCCAGACGCTCACGGGCGTTGTCCAGCCAGCTCTGACAGATCGCGGCCAGCATCTCGCCGCGCTCCCACAGGACCAGCGCCTGCTCCAAGGTCTGCCCACCACCCTCGAGCGCTACGACGATCGTGGCGAGTTCGTCTCTCGCGTGCTCGTAGCTGGGGGTTTCATTGTCGGCGCTGGGATCGCTCACGTCATGCATTATCGACGGGCCCGGGTTTCCTTCCTAGCGCCGCGACTGGTATCGGCTCAGCACGGGCCATCAGGACGCCTCCGGCAACTCGGATGTGCAGACGCTGCCCGTCGTTGACAACAGCCGGTTCCCGTACGACGTCGCCGTTGTCGGTGGTGATCACGGCATAGCCGCGCGACAGGGTGGCGGCCGGCGACAGGGCGAGAATCCGAGCGCGGGTGTGGTCCAGATCAGCCTGACCGTGGGTGAGCTGGCTGGCCAGTTGCCGCCGGGCCCGATTGCGTTGCGCCGCGATATCCAGCCAGCGAACATCGAGCAGACTTTCGGGGTCAGCGAGCGCGGGAGAGCGCCGGATGCCGGCCAGCCACTCCAGGTCATGGGTGACCCGCTGCGCCACGCTGGAGTAGGACGCGCGACGCAACCGCGCAAGCCCGGCCTGCTCTGCGGTCAGATCCGGCACGACCTTGAGGCCGGCATCGGTCGGCGTGGAGGCACGTACGTCGGCGACGTAGTCGATCAACGCGGTATCCGATTCGTGGCCGATGGCGCTGACCACCGGCGTACGACAGGCGGCGACTGCACGACAGAGCCCCTCGTCACTGAACGGCAGCAGATCCTCCACCGAGCCGCCTCCTCGCGCGATGACGATCACCGCCACGTCAGGATCGCGGTCGAGGATGCGCAGGCCGTCGATGACCGAACGCGCGGCGGTCGGGCCCTGAACGGCGCAGGCGTGCGTGGCGAATCGTACTGCAGGCCAACGCCGTCGGGCGTTTTCGACAACATCGTGTTCAGCGGCACTACCGCGTCCGGTCACCAGTCCGACGACTGCCGGGAGGAACGGCAGTTGCTTCTTGCGGATTGGGTCGAACAGCCCCTCGGCGGCGAGGAGTTGCCGTAGCCGTTCGATCCTGGCGAGGAGTTCGCCGATCCCGACGGCGCGAATCTCGCTGGCCCGCAGGGACAGTGTGCCGCGGGCAGCGTAGAAGTCCGCCCGCGCGCGCACGATGATTCGCGCGCCGTCGGCCAAGGGTGCAGGCAACGCCTCGATCAGGTCGCGGCGGCAGCTCACCGACAGCGACATGTCCGCCGCCGGGTCCCGGAGGACGAGGAATACCGTGGCCGCACCCGCTCGGCGGCTGATCTGGGCCACTTGTCCTTCCACCCAGACCTCGCCGAGGCGCCCGATCCACTCGGTCAGCTTGCGCGACACGGTGCGGACCGGCCAAGGCTGCTCGGCGGTGGAGGGCGAGGTCATCGAGTCGTGTTGCGACTCAGCCCTGTCCGCGACTGCGGCTGAGTCTGTTCTCCAGCATGGTGAGGTACGGCGTGCGGGCGCGCTGATCCCGCTCGTAGTTCAGCAGGCTGTGCAGGGTGGCTGTGTCGAACGTGCGCAGCCGAGCCCTCAGTTGGGCGAGGGTAAACGCGTCATAGCCCGGTACCGGAGCTGCCCCGGACGTCGCCGGATGACCGTTGGAGGTGTCCAAGGCAGCTGACAAGGCCGCGTCTGCGGCGGACGCGCCGACCTTTGATGCGGATGGCACGTCTTCGGCGAGGTCGAAGGCAGATGGCGCATGTCCCATTCGGGCCGGCGAGGACGCCTTGCGTGGCGGCCGGCTCCGAGTCGTACCAGGCAACGGGGGCAGCGCCACCTCCACGGCGGTAGTCGACGACGCGTCGTCTGCGACCGTGACGTCCACCCCGACCTCCTCGGTGACCGCATCAGCGAGATCCACCACGTCGTCGTCGAAGGTCGCCCACGGCGGATCCGCGTCGTCGGACCGGCTGATCTGAATGAGCAGTTCATCGCCCTTGACGACCAGACCGGCGTAGCGCTGCTGCAGGCGCAACGATGTCTGCATCGCGATGCCGGCCACCCGGACCGGCAGCCCGGTGATGGCGGTCGGCAGCTGTCGTGCCTGATCGAGCACGGTGGCGGCGAGGCCGGCTGCGGCGCGGATAGGTTCGGGGATCTCCACAGAGCGGCCGGGCGAAGCCCGGACCTCTGGTTGGCTGGGGTTAGGCGGCATCCCTCTAGCCTGCCACGCTGACTCGGGGCCGATCGCGTGTGCGTCCGAGAACGTATGATCGACGCGGTGAATCCTTCCCCGAAGCGTGTCCTGTTGGCCGACCCTCGTGGGTACTGCGCCGGGGTGGACCGTGCGGTGGTGGCCGTCGAGAAGGCCTTGGATGCCCACGGAGCCCCCGTCTACGTCCGCAAGCAGATCGTGCACAACGTGCATGTCGTCCGCACGCTCGAGGAGCGGGGGGCGATCTTTGTCGAGGAGACTGACGAGGTGCCCGAGGGCGCCTTGCTCGTCTTCAGCGCGCATGGAGTCTCTCCTGCTGTGCGCCAAGAGGCCAAGGACCGGCAGTTGCGCACCATCGATGCCACCTGCCCCCTGGTGACCAAGGTGCACAAGGAAGCGACCCGATTTGCCCGTGACGGTTACCAGATCCTGCTCATCGGGCACCGCGGACACGAAGAGGTCGAAGGGACCTCCGGCGAAGCGCCGGAGC
>JACCUF010000388.1 GCA_013811975.1 Geodermatophilaceae bacterium
GTTGCCGAGAAAGTACGAGGTGTCCAGCTCGGCGAGCGCGACGACCCCCGCACAGGCCAGGCTGACTGCCACCCAGTCGTTGCCGTCGTCACGGCGTCGTGCGGTTTCCCAGCCACCACCCATGTTCTGCACCAGGCCGCGCCCGATGAGTTGGTGTGGGGCGCCGTAGAACTCGTTGCTGCACCCGATGATCCGGCCACCGTTCTCCAATGCGGCGAGGTCGAAGGGTCCGACGTCCAGTGGTCGCGGGTCGGCGATCGGCACCCCGTGTACGCGCAACCGGGCTACCCCGCCGTCCGGGAAGATGTTCAACCGGACATGGGTCGCCCGGATCGCGGAGTCGACCTCGAAAGAGTTGGCCGCCCCACCGCGTAGCCCGACCCGCTGCAGCAACGGAACCCAGTCAGCCGCCGCGAGGTCGGCAACGGACGGATGTCCTTCGACCGCAGTCGCTTCCAGGGAGGCGTACGGCGGGAAGTTGCCGGTGAACCAGGCCGTGTCGATGACCACTCTGTGCACCCGCCCGGGGACGCCGAGCCGGACGGTGGCCCAGTCGTGGCCGGGCTCGCGTCGACGTCGGGTCTCCCAGCCGTCGTAGACCTTGCCCTTGTGGCCGAAGTCGGCCACCGCTGCGGCCGGCCAGGGCAGTACGAGGTTCTCCTTCTCCGCGAAGAATTCGTCGTTCGCGGCGATGACGGCTCCGGACAGCGAACGGGAGGCCAGGTCCGGAAGTTCGAGGAAGACAGGCGCGGCTGGAGGTGATCCAGCGGCTGAGGGTGATTCATCGGCAGGGGGCGATCCGGACGTGCGGCTGGTCATGCGTCCCCTCGGGTCAGGAGCTGGCCGAACGGTTCGGCGCCAGTCTGCCGTCCGCGTACCCAACTCTGTCGAACGATGCCAGACAACGTGCGGCCGGCGTACGGCGTGAGCGCATGCCGGTGCGCGAGCCGCGCTGCGTCGACCATGAACGTCTCGTCAGGAGCGAACAAGGCGAAGTCCGCGTCGTACCCGAGCGCGATCCGGCCCTTACGGGTCAGACCGGCCAGTGCGGCGGGACCCTCGGCCATCCAGCCGACCAAATCGACCAGACTCGCGCCGCGCTGCCGGGCACCTGTCCACACCGCCGGCAAAGCGATTTGCAACGAGCTGATCCCGCCCCAGGCCGCACCGAAGTCGCCGGTGTCCAGCCGCTTCAGCGCGGGCGTCGACGGTGAGTGATCGGACACGATGCAGTCGATGTCGCCGGCGCGCAGGCCATTCCAGAGCCGGTCGCGGTTCTCGCCCTCCCGGATCGGCGGGCAGCACTTGAACTGGGTGGCACCGTCAGGGATCTCTTCAGCGGAGAAGGCCAAGTAGTGCGGGCAGGTCTCGACGCTGATCCTTATCTCCTCCGTACGGGCCCGGCGCAGCAAGGCCAGCGCATCGGCATCGGCCAAGTGCAGGACATGCGCCCGACCGGCGGTTTCCCGGGCGCCCGCGATGACCGCTGCGATCGCGGCCTGCTCCGCGCCCCGCGGCCGGGAGGCGAGGAAGTCCGTGTAGCGAGGCCCGCACGGGTCCGGCGCGGTTTCAATGCTGTGCGCATCCTCGGCGTGCACGATCAGCAGGCCGTCGAAGTCGGCGAGTTCGGCCAGCGCGGCTCGCATTCCGGCGTTGTCGAGGGCCGGGAACTCATCGACTCCGGAGTGCAACAGGAAGCACTTGAACCCGAAGACCCCGGCGTCGTGCAGTGGGCGGAGCCGACCCAGGTTGCCTGGGACCGCACCGCCCCAGAATCCGACGTCGACATGACACTGGCCTTGAGCTGCAGCACGTTTCGCGGCCAACGCCTCCACGTCGATCGTTGGCGGGATGCTGTTGAGGGGCATGTCGATGATCGTGGTGATCCCACCGGCAGCTGCGGCCCGCGTCGCCGTCGCGAAGCCCTCCCACTCCGTACGCCCCGGCTCATTGACGTGCACGTGGGTGTCGACCAGACCCGGCAACAGAACCACGTCGTCACCCAGCTCCACGACCCGGTCGGCGGTCAACTCGTCGCCGTACGGCGTGATCGCGACGATCCGGCCGGCGCGTACGCCGACACAGGCACCCACCTGACGATCGGTCAGGACGGCCGCCGGGGCGCGGAGAACGAGATCGAGGTCAGCCGACACGGCACTGACCCTGCCATCGATGCGCCTGAAGACACTTGGCCGGTCCTTGCCGGGTGCCATGTCCGGTTGGTGGCCGAGGGGCTACGTAGGGGATCCGC
>JACCUF010000213.1 GCA_013811975.1 Geodermatophilaceae bacterium
TCGTCGGGCGAGTCTTGCGAAAGTGCGGACATGTGGTCCTCTCGTACGTCACACCGGGCGGCGGAGATACGAGTTCGGGACACTGGAAAACGTGATCCGGTCTTCGATCGAAGCCCTCGGGCGGGAATCCCACACTCCCGGGAGCCACTACCGAGGACCGGTCCGATCCGGTCCCCTCGTCCGCCACGCCGTCTCCGGCATGCAGGACCGTACGGCGGTTGCCGTACGGGGGTGGTGCTAGGCGCGAGAACGACTAACGGCTGGTACTCCTAACGGCGGAGGCCGAGACGCTCGATGAGCGACCGGTAACGGTCGATGTCGATCTTCGCCAAGTAGTTGAGCAGCCGGCGGCGGCGCCCGACGAGCAGGAGCAAGCCGCGGCGGCTGTGGTGATCGTGCTTGTGGAACTTCAGGTGTTCGGTCAGGTCCCGAATGCGCTGGGTGAGCATCGCGACCTGCACTTCGGGTGAGCCGGTGTCGTTCTCGACAGTCCCGTACTCGGTGCTGATGTCTTTCTTTACTGTTGTGGACAGACCCATCTTTTGTTCTCCTTCACAGGTCGCGCGTCGCCCTCGGTCTGATTCACGAGAGGCTGAAGTGAACACGCTGACGCACGCCGAAGATCGGCGTAACAGACCGAGGGTATCAGTTGTCAGGACGATGCTCGGTCTCGGCAAGGATCTGGCGGGTGCGGGCTACGTCACCGTCCATCGCTTTGATCAAGTCCTTGACCTTGTCGAATCGCTCCATCCTGCGCAACCGGGATACGAACTCAACAGCCACATGCTCTCCGTAGACGTCCTCGGCGAAATCGAGGACGAAGGCCTCCACCCGGCGCTGCTCGCCGGAGAACGTCGGGTTGGTACCGACCGAGATCGCCGCCGGCAGCGGCTTGCCGTCCCGGATCAGCCGGCCGGCATAGACCCCGTCAGCCGGGATTGCGGTGTGCACCGGGCATTCGACGTTGGCTGTGGGATAACCCAATTCCCGTCCTCGCCGATCCCCCCGAACCACGATCCCCTCCACCCGGTGCAGGCGCCCCAACGCCGCAGCGGCAGCGATCATGTCACCTGCGGCGACACAGGCCCTGATGTAGGTGGAGGACAGCGGGAACTCGCCAGCGCGCTGGATCCCGACGCTGTCCGTCTGGAAACCGAAGCGCTCGCCCAGTTCTCTCAGAGTCTCGACCGATCCCTGCGCCCGGTGACCGAAGCGGAAGTTCTCCCCGACCACCACTGTGGCCGCGTGCAGGTGTGCCACCAACGCCGAATGCACGAACTCGTCAGGAAGCAGCCGACTGAACTCTGCGGTGAACGGGAGAACGCACAGCGCGTCCAGGCCGAGCCCGGCGAGCAACTCAGCCTTGCGGTTGACCGAGGTCAGGATCGGCGGATGCGAACCCGGTCGGACGACTTCGCTGGGATGCGGGTCGAAGGTGACCGCCACAGAGGACAGCCCGGCTGCGTGCGCCCGCCGTACGGCCGTCTCGAGCAGGTGCTGGTGACCGCGGTGCACCCCGTCGTACATGCCGATGGTGACCACCGATCGGCCCCATCCGCTCGGGGTCCGCTCGGCACCGCGCCAGCTCTTCATCAGGACTGCGTCCTGCGCGGTCGAGCAGGCTCAGCCGTACCGGGTTTCTGGTGCATGCGCTGTCCTAGCCGATCCGATGAATCCAGCCGTGCCGGTCGGCGACGGTGCCATGCTGGATGGCAAGCAGTTCCTCGCGCAGGGCCGTCGTGATCGGCCCGGGGTCGCCCTCGGCGATCGTGAAATCCCCACCCGTGCTTCGCACCTTGCCGATCGGGGTGATCACCGCCGCTGTCCCGCAGGCGAAGACCTCGGTCAGCGACCCGGCGGCTGCCCGCTCACGCCACTCCGTGACCGTGATCCGGCGCTCGGACACCTCGTACCCGTGTTCGCCGGCCAGGGTGATCAGCGCATCCCGGGTGATGCCGGCCAGCAGGGTGCCGGTGAGCTCGGGTGTGACGAGCTCGACCTGATCACCGTCCCGAAAGACGAAGAACAGGTTCATCCCCCCCATCTCCTCCACGGCGCTGCGCTCGACCGAGTCCAGCCACACGACCTGGTCGCATCCCTCGGCGGCGGCCTGTTCCTGGGCCAGCAGGCTGGCCGCGTAGTTACCACCGGTCTTGGCCGCGCCGCAGCCGCCTGGGGCGGCCCGGATGTAGTCCTCGGACAACCAGACCGTCACCGGCTTGACACCCTGGGGGAAATACGAGGCCGATGGGGAGGCGATGAACAGACAGAGGTACTCGTGTGCCGGTCGCACACCCAGGAACGCCTCGGTGGCGAACATGAACGGGCGCAGATACAGGCTCTGGTCCCCGCCTGAGGGCACCCAGGCCCGGTCGATGCTCACCAGCGCCTCGACCGCGGCCACAAAGGCGTCCTCGGGCAGGCCGGGCATCGCCAACCTTGCTGCCGAGCGCGCAAAGCGGGCGGCGTTCGCGTCAGGGCGGAACGCGGCGAGCCCGCCGTCGTCGAGGTTGAACGCCTTGAGGCCCTCGAAGATGGTCTGCGAGTAATGCAGCACAGCGGCGCTCGGATGAAGTTGCAGCGGTGCGAAGGGGCCCAGTTGCGCGTCGTGCCAGCCCTCACCGCGCTTCCAGGTGATCGAGAGCATGTGATCGGTGAAGTGCTGCCCGAAACCGGGGTTGGCCAGGATCTGGGCACGCCGTACCGCATCGACCGGACTTGCCGACGGTGTGACCTGCAGAGGCAGGTCAACGGTGAGCTGAGTCGGGCGGGCCAGGATGTCGGTCACGGTGCCTTCTCGGGTCGTGGGACTGTGGCTGATGAAAGGGTAAACGTCGGTTCGCAATTGGTCTTCCGCGATTGTGACTCAAAACCCCGCAGCCGGCATCTCAGGTAAATCCGACGACTGGCCGCGTCTGCCCGTCGAGGTCTTCGACCAGGGCGACCGCGGCACCTTCGGGGTCGAATACACCGTAGACCCCGGGCAGTCCCAGCGCAGCCACCCGTTGGCCGTGCCCCAGCGCCCGGGCGGTCTCAGCGTCGACCGAGGCTGTGCGAAAGCTGCGCCGCACCGCAGCGGCGAGATCATGCGTGACCGGCGCGTCGGCCAGATCCTCCAACCTGCGGGCCTGATCGACGGAAAATCCTCCGACCCGGGTACGGCGCAGAGCGGTGAGGTGGCCGCCGACCCCGAGTCTGTGGCCGAGGTCCCGGGCCAACGCGCGGATGTACGTCCCGGTGGAGCACTCCACTGTGACGTCGAGATCAATCAGATCCGTCGTCGGGCGTCGCACGTCGAGCAGGTCCAGAGCCGAGACGGTGACCGGCCGGGCCGTGAGGATGACGTCCTCCCCTGCCCGTACTCGGTGATAGGCACGACGACCGTCCACCTTGATAGCGCTCACCGAAGAGGGGACCTGCTCGATCGCACCGGTCAGGATTGCCAGTCCCGCGCGAATCGCGTCCTCGTCAACTGCCGCGGTGCTCGCCGTGTCGGTCACCTCGCCCTCCGCATCGTCGGTGACCGTACGGATGCCCAGCCGGATGGTGGCGGCATAGGCCTTGTCCTGGCCGGAGACATATCCGAGCAGGCGGGTGGCGCGGCCGAGGCCGATGATCAGAACTCCGGTGGCCATCGGGTCCAGCGTCCCGGCATGCCCGACCTTGCGGGTCCCGGCCAGCCGCCGCATCCGGGCGACCACATCATGCGAGGTGAGCCCCTGGGGCTTGTCGACAACGGTGAGCCCGTCGGGTCCGGTGGTGGTCACGAGGACTGATTCTCCCCGACACGGCACCATGGCAGGCGTGACTGAGGAACTGCGGGCCTCGAACGGCCTGGGCACTGGAGATCAGGTGCGGGATGCGGTGCTCGACCTCGGCTTCGCGCGCCTGGACATCGACCGCGTCGAGCGGACCGGCATCCCCGAGGTTGTGTATGCCGAGGGCAAGACGCCTGACCAGGTCGTCAGCTGCCTGGCCGGGCTGCTGGAGAACGCGCCGATGGCTCTCGCCACCCGGGTCGAGGCACACACTGCGGAGGCGATCCGGTTGCGCTGGCCGGATGCCGACCTGGATTCGGTTGCCCGCTGCGCTCTCATCGGTGCTGCACCCGCCGAGATCGGCCGGGTCGCGGTCTTGTCAGCTGGCACGTCCGACGCCTCGGTGGCCGCTGAAGCCGCATTCGTCGCACGGGCTCTGGGCGCCGCCGTGACCCGGATCGAAGACATCGGTGTCGCCGGCCTGCACCGGCTCATGGCCGTACGAGCCGATCTCGAAGCCGCCGACCTGGTAATCGTCGTCGCCGGCATGGACGGCGCCCTGGCCAGCGCGGTCGGTGGACTGGTCTCGACGCCGGTTGTCGCTGTCCCGACCAGCGTCGGCTACGGCGCGGCCTTCGAGGGGCTGGCGGCGCTGCTCACCATGCTCAACTCGTGTGCTCCGGGTGTTGTAGTTACCAACATCGACAACGGCTTCGGTGCGGCAGCCTTCGCCGTCAAAGTGCTGCTTCGTGGTGGCCGGACCCCCACAACGCGCACGGAATACTTTTACGCCGGCCTCCCGCAGAGGTACGTCGGTTCCGGGGTTCTGATCACCGACGAGGCCGGCGGCATCCTGATGGTCGAGCCGACCTACAAGGCGACGTGGGAGGTTCCCGGCGGCGTGACGGAGAAGTCAGAGTCCACCTCGAGCGCCGCTCGACGCGAGTGCCAGGAGGAGCTCGGCATCGTCGTAAATGTGGGCCGTCCTCTCGTGATCGAGCATCAGACGGTGCCGGGGCGCGGGGACTCCATCATGTTCATTTACGACGGAGGCGTGCTCTCCCAGGATGTCGAGCTGACACTCCCGGCAGCGGAGCTGCGTCGCTACCGGTTCGTGGCCCCTCTGGACCTCGATGCGATCACCTCGCCGCGGCTGGCCACCCGGCTTCGAGCGGCTCTGCGGGCTCGGACCGAGGAGACCATGATCGAACTCCATAATGGCGTTCCAGTCTCGGGACCCGCGGGCACGGACTGTTGAGACCACGGCGAAAGGCTCGTTTCGAGCCTTCGTTCGGGGCGGCCACAGAGGCGCAAACGTCGGTGGTCGAGGCAAGGATCACCCGTGCCCGGGATCGTCCCGGCCGTTGAAAGGAGAACGTCGTGAGTGTGCGGTGGTACACAGTGGTCGTCGACTGCGTGGACGTGGGGGCGCAGGCCCGGTGGTGGGCGGAGGTACTTGGCTGGCAGACCGTCTACCAAGCCCCGGACGAAGTGGTGATCGTGCCGCCACACGCGCTGGAAAAAGCCGACAGCACCCCGGTGGAGGAACGCGGACCGGGCCTGGTGTTCGTGCCGGTGCCGGAAGGAAAACAGGTCAAGAACCGGTTGCACATGGACCTGGCGCCCCGAGCAGCCGATGACCAAGCCGCGGAGGTAGCGCGGCTGGAGAGCCTTGGGGCCACCCGCGTCGAGGTCGGGCAGACGAGCGACGTCGGCTGGATCGTGCTGGCCGACCCGGAGGGCAACGAGTTCTGCGTTCTGAGTTCGCGCGACTGACCGATCAGGGCTCCGGAATCAGCGGAAGCGAGCCGGATCGCTCAGGAGTTCGTTCATCGCGCCAGATCGAAAGCCCACCGGATCCAGCTCGACTCGATCAAAGCCGGTCATCTCTGCCCACAGCTCTGGTCGCAAAGCGAGGGTCGGCATCAGCGCGGCGTCAACCTCCACCCGTGCGGTGTCACCGAGATCGCGTACGCGCAGGTTCCGGGAATGCAGGCCGGCTTTGGCTAGGGCTGATCGCAGACCGTGCTCGGCTCGCTCGACCCTGGCCAGCCGTTCCGGGGTGATCTGAATTCCGAAGGCGATGCGGCTCGACAGGCAGGCGGCGGCAGGCTTGTCCCACAACGTCAATGACCACTCGCGGGCGACCTGACGGACGTCATCCTTGGTCAAGCCCGCGTCGGCAAGCGGGGTCATCGCCCCCCGCTCGGCGGCAGCCCGGATGCCCGGGCGAAAGCCAGCCCGCTGGTCGTCGGCGTTGGTCCCGGTCGCCACGTGCGCAAGGCCGTGCTCAGCGGCCAGCGGTAGGAGTACGTCGAGGAGTTCAGCTTTGCAGAAGTAACACCTGTCGCCACCATTGGCCCGATAGCCGGGCCTGGCCAGCTCATCGGTTGATGGGGTCAGATGCTCAACACCGAGTTCTGCGGCAAATCTTGCCGCCGCGTCGCGCTCGGCTCCGGGCAGGCTGCCCGAGACCGCGGTCGCCGCGATCACCCGATCCGGGCCGAGCACACGTACCGCACCGGCCAGGACGACTCCGGAGTCCACCCCGCCCGAGAAGGCGACCATGAGGCCCTGAGTTCTGCGCAGAACGACGAGTAGGCGTTCAGCGACCTGGGCAGCAGAAGGCGACGGTCGCGGCACGCCGCCACTGTGGCACAGAGCATGCGCCGAGTCTCAGCCCGTGGCCGCAGACGATGCCGAGAATGGATGCCGTCAATGGATGCTGGCGCCACCGACCGCCCAACGTCCACCCCGAACGCGCAGGCATCCCCCGATCAGCCGGATCACGATCAATGCCGTCAGCCCGGCCCAAATCCCGGACAGACCCAGCCCCAACGGGATCGAGAGCAGGGTGAGCGGCAGGAACCCGCCAAGCCCGGCGGCGATCGTGAGCGTACGGAGAAAAGCTACGTCGCCCGAGCCCATGAGCACACCGTCGAGGGCGAAGACCAGTCCGGCCACTGGCTGCATGAGGGCGAACCACCACCAGATCGTGGCGGCACCGGACAGGACGGCAGGATCGGACGTGAACAGCCCGGGTATGAAGTCGCTGCCGAGCAGCAGCAGGACCGCCACCAAGACCCCTGTCACGGTCCCATATCTCGCGACTTTCCAGGCGGTGGCACGGGCCTCGGCCAGGCGACCGGCCCCGAGGCTCTCGCCGACCAGGGATTGCGCCGCGATGGCGAAGCTATCAAGGGCCAAGGCCAAGAACAGCCACAGCTGCAAGGCGATGTAGTGCGCGCCGACCTCCGCGGTGCCGATCCGGGCGGCCACTCCGGCTGCGACCAAGAAGGAACCCTGCAGTACGAGGGTACGGATCGCCAGATCTCGGCCCATCACGATCTGCGCACGCAATACCCCGCGGTCGGGACGACGCCGTTCGGTGTCACGCAGCAGGGCGGCGACGAACAGCGCCGCGCCCAACGACTGGCCTATCACGTTGGCCACCGCGGATCCGACGAGTCCCAGCCCGGCTGGATAGACCAGCAGCGGGCACAGGAGCGCGCTGGCGACGTTCGCGACCAGAACGTAGCGAAGCGGTCGGCTGGTGTCCTGCACGCCGCGCATCCAGCCGTTGCCGGCCAGGGTCAACAACACCATTGGTGCACCCAGACTTGCTATCCGTAACCACAGTTCGGCCTCGGCCGCGACGATCCCCGACCCACCTGCCAACGTCCGGGTGATCGGACCGGCCAGCAGTTGGAAGAACACGACCATCGCCAGTCCGATGCCGACCGCTAGGTAGGAGGCCTGCACTCCCTGCCCGCGGGCGCCTTCGAAGTCGCCGGCCCCGAACCGCCGCGCAGCCGCACTTGTGGTGCCGTAGGCCAAGAAGTTGAACTGGAACGCCGTGAAGGCGAACGCGGCCCCGGCCAGAGCCAGCGCGGCCAGCGGGATCGAACCCAGGTGACCGACCACCGCCGTGTCGACGAGGAGGTACAGCGGCTCGGCCGCCAGAACGACCAGCGCCGGCGCGGCCAAGGCCAGGACCCCGCGCTGGGACGTCATCGAGGGTTCAGCCTCCAGCGCCGAACCGAGTGAAGGACGCCCGGTATCGATAGGTCCGATACCGGGCGCCCTTCACTCGGCATTCTCGGTGACGCGGTCCGCCTCATCGGGGTCGTCGGCTTCCTCGGCTTCGTCGGCGCGTGGCTGGCGATAGGGATCGGCGTCACCGGCGTAGGCAGCCCCGTGGCGCTTGGCAGCGACCTCGGCATCGATCTCCCTGGCGCGGGCCAGCGCGTCCTCGATGTCCTGAGCGGTCTTGGGGATTGCATCGCTGACAAAGGTGAGGGTCGGGACGAACTTGATACCGGTCTGTTTTCCGACGGCGCTGCGCAGGACCCCGCGCGCGCTCTCGAGGGCGATGGCCGAACCGGTGACCTCCGCGTCGTCGCCGTACACCGTGTAGTAGACGCTCGCCTCTCGCAGGTCTCCGGTCACCTTGGCGTCGGTGATGGTGACCATCCCCAGCCGCGGGTCCTTGACCTGATGCTCGAGGGTCGAGGCGACGATCTCGCGGATACGTACGGCAAGTCGGCGGGCTCGGGCCGGATCAGCCATCAGCGGAGTCCTCATCTCGTGGCCAGTCGGTTGTCGTGGCGGGCGGGTCGTCTGTGTGGGCGAGCAGTTGCCGCCGTACGGCGAGCAGGACGATCCCGGGGCGAGCGGCGACGAAGCGTTCGCACGCGTCGAGTACGTCGCCGACCTGTCCAGCGGTCGAGGCCACCGCGGCTACTCCGATCTCGGTTCGCCGGTGCAGGTCGTGAGCACCCACTTCGGCCGCGGCGACGTCGTAGCGGCGCCGCAACTCCGCCACGATCGGGCGTACGACCGAGCGTTTCATCTTGAGTGACCCGACATCACCGAGCTGAATGTCGCACCACATCGTCGCGGTGAACACCGCCTAGCCCCCTCGTCGCACCACCGATGAGTTGATCATCGGCAAACGGGGTTTATTCGCGAAGAAAACCCTCCGCTTGCCGATGATCAACCCGGATCTGGTCTGTCCTTCTAGTCGCGTGGCTTCTCGCGGAGCTCGAAGGTCTGGATGACGTCCTCGGGCTTGATGTCGTTGAACGACCCCAGCCCGATTCCGCACTCGAAACC
>JACCUF010000214.1 GCA_013811975.1 Geodermatophilaceae bacterium
GGCAGTAGGAGTTACGCAGCACCCCCAGGATGTCCCGCAGGCTCATCGTCGGCTCGCCGGCAAACCCTCCCACCGGGAAGACCCGATCGAGATCCCAAAGCGTCAGCCCGTGTTGGATGATGTCCAGGTCGGGGTGTGTGCGGACCTTGAACTCCAGCGGGTCGGTGTCGGCCATCAGGTGGCCATTGGTGCGGTAGGCGTCGATAAGCTCGATCACCCGGGCGTTCTTGTCGATCTGCCCCTCGTGCCGGATCGTGACGTCGGTGACCCAGCGCACCGGCTCGTACGGGATCCGCAGCGCGCTGAAGACCTGGTCGTAGAAGCCGTCCTCGCCCAGCAGCAACTGGTGCATCCGGCGCAGGAAGTCACCGGACTGCGCGCCTTGAATGATCCGATGGTCGTAGGTGGAGGTCAGCGTGATGGTCTTGGACAGGGCGATCTCAGCGAGCATCTCCTCGCTCATGCCCTGGAACTCGGCCGGATACTCCATCGCCCCGACCCCGACGATGGTGCCCTGTCCTGCCATCAGCCGCGGAACCGAGTGGTTGGTCCCCAAAGTGCCGGGGTTCGTGAGGGTGATCGTGGTGCCGGCGAAGTCGTCGGTGGTCAGCTTCCCCGCCCGGGCGCGCTTGATGATCTCCTCGTAGGCCAACCAGAAGGAGACGAAGTCCATCCCCTCGCAGCCCTTGACCGAAGCCACGACCAACTGCCTGCTGCCGTCATCCTTGTGCAGGTCGATGGCCAGGCCGAGGTTGACGTGTCCTGGTGTGATCAGTGCCGGTTTGTCGTCGACCTGGCCGAAGGAGCTGTTCATCTCGGGGAAGGACTCCAGTGCCTTGATCAGTGCGTAACCGATCACGTGGGTGAAGGAGACCTTGCCGCCGCGGGAGCGCTTCAGGTGGTTATTGATCACGATCCGGTTGTCGGCGATCAGCTTGGCCGGTACAGCCCGGACACTGGTCGCCGTCGGGACGTCCAACGAGCTCTCCATGTTGGCCACGACCCGAGCCGCCGCTCCGCGCAGCTTGATCGAGGTCGCGCCGTCCGGTGATTGTGGAGCGGGCGCACTCGACTGGGCGCGATCGCGGGAGACCGGAGCCGACTTGGGTTGCTGTGGCGCCTTCGCCGGTGCAGGTGGGCCGGCTGAGGCGGGTGCGGTGACCGCCGCGGCGTCAGACGGCGCAGCAGCTCCATTGCTGTTGGCCGCGCCGGTGCTCTTGGCCGCGTCGCTCTTGGCCGCGCCCGCGCCGCCTGGTGGCGAATAATCGGCGAAGAACTCATGCCACGCCTCGTCGACGCTGTCCGGTGAAGAGAGATACTGCTGGTACATCTCCTCAACGAGCCACTCGTTGGGTCCGAAACCTGCCATGTCGTGCTGGGTGGACAAGGGTCGCCTCGCCTCTCGTCGAGTCGTTGCGGCCCTGATGTCATCGACCGCCGAGAGTCGAGGCTACGCGCATCAGGTGCGCCCTGGGGTGTGGCCTAGCCGGTCGTCGCTGATCAGGATGTCGAAGGTCAACAGATCGTCGTGGCTGCCATCTCCGAGCAACTCGGCCTGCCGTTCCCGGCCGACCTCGACGAAGCCGGTACGTCTGGCGATGTGGCCGCTTGCCGAGTTTCCCGCTGCGGCCAGCAGTTGCAGTCGACGCAGGCCCATACCCTGCTCGGTGAATGGCGAAAAGGCGTGGTCGACGACCAGGCGCAGAGCTTCGGTCATGACGCCGCGACCGCGGGCATCCGGATGCGTCCAGTAGCCGATCTCACCAGAGCTCGGATCTTCACCTGCCAGGTCGAAGATCGCGATGTTGGCGAGCAGCAGATCGGATGCCCGATCGGCGATGCACCAGACGACCCGACGGGCAGATGACTCCTCGACCGGCATGCTGTGGAGATAGGCGCGAGCGCTTTGCTCTGTGTAGGGCGACGGCATCGAGGTCAGCCAGCGCCTGGTGCGGGCATCCGAGCACGCTTCCACGATTCTGGGGATGTCGGCCTCCACGAAAGCGCGCAGGACGACGCTCTCACCGCGCAGCACCGTCGGCGCCAGCCATCTCGTCCGCGGGCAGAGCTGGTCGCCGGTTACGACCGTGCCCAGCCAGGCATCGGAGAGCGGCGGCGGGCCGAGTTGGCGCGGCAGGGTGGCGTTGAAGCTGAAGCCGGTGGCCCAGGCCACGCGCAGGGAGGCGACGTTGCCGACCTGGGCGAGCCAACTGACCGATTCGATCGCCGCCTCGGCGAAGGACCAGGTCAGGGCAAGCCGTACGGCCCTGGCCATGACGCCGCGGCCGCGCGCCCAGGGATGCAGGGCGAAACCGATGTTCGCCGCCGGACCACCGCGGATGTCGACGTTGCCGGCGTAGCGCTCGACTCCCTCAGAGTTGGTGGCCTCGATCGCCCAGCCCCGAGCTGTCCCTGCCCGCCAGCCGGGTGCGATCACCTCGCGGACGAACCACTCCGCATCGGCTGCCCGGTAGGGGTCGGGCAGGTCCATCCACCGGTTGCTGACCGGATCCCGGCACATCTCGACCATGCCGGGAACGTCGGTGTCGCGGTGGGCGCGCAGCCGTACGGTGCCGTCGTAGAGCTCGGGCACGTCCTCCGGCCAGCGATTCACGAAGCG
>JACCUF010000414.1 GCA_013811975.1 Geodermatophilaceae bacterium
GTTGCCCCGTGAGAGCGGTGTAGAGCAGCGATCCGAGTTGCTGGATGTCGCCGCGTTCGTCGGCGAACAGGGCCGGTACGGCGGCAAGAGTCACTGCTGCGTTGTCGCGCAGCACCACCCGTTCGGCGGTGATCCCGCCGATCGGCAGGCCGGCGTGGTGGGCCGCGCTGATCGCTTCGGCGACGTCACCGATGGCTTGGCGTGCAGTGGTCGGGTCGAGGGGGCCGTGTGCGGCCACGGTCTCGGCCAGCGACCTACCGTCGATCCACTCGCAGACCACGATCGCGAACTCGCCGTGGTCGACGGCGTCGTAGACCACGCCCAGGCCAGGATGGGCGATCAGTCGCATCTCCAGCGCGCGGTCGATGAACAGTTTCGCGGAAGCGCCACCAGGTTTGATCACCCGAAGGACGACATCGCGCTCGACCAGGGGGTCCCGGGCGCGCCAGGTCTGCACTTTGCCACCGGCGAAGCGCTCGTCGGCGCCGAAGGGCGCGACGAGGGTGTATCGCCCCCCGATCGGTGGATCGCCTACCTGCACCTCGCCGTTCCTTCCTGGATTCTTTTATAGCTCGGCCTCTTGCGCTCGATCCTTTCGGCTCATTGTCTCTCACGTCGCAGACCGGCCAGGGTGTCCCGTATCTCAGGTAGTCGAACCAGCCACAGCGCGGCTACCAGGAAGACGCCCAGAACGACGCTACCCAGGCCGACTACCGCGAGAGAACGCAGCGGGCTGTCAGCATCCGGTATGGCCCAGCCGACCAGCAGGTAGGCCGCGGCAATGCCGAGCGCGGCGAACCCGCTGACCACCGCCCCGGTACGCAAGATCCGCCAGGTGTCGATGTGGCCGAACCGGCGCCGCAGCAGGGTCTGACCGACCACCGCGCCGACACAGAAACTCAGAGCGCTGACCGCCCCGAGGGCTGGTACGACCTCCTCCGGCTCGACCACCAGTGGCACGATCAGCGCCAGCGGGACGCGGACTGCGACCATGACGAGGTTGATCATGGTCGGGGTGCGGGCGTCCTTCATCGCGTAGAAGACCCGCATGTGCAGCAGGCTCAGGGCGAAGGGCACCAATCCGATTCCGCTCAGCGCCAGTGCGGTACCGACCGTACGGGCCTGGTCGACGCCGACCTGACCGTGGGCGAACACGACGATGGCCACGTTCGGACCGAAGACCATGAACAGCGCGGCGACCGGGATCAGGCCGAGGCTGGTCAGCCGGGCACCCAGCGACAGATCCCTGATCAGGGCAGGGGTGTCCCCGTGGGCCGCGGCTCGGCTCATTCGCGGATGCAGGGCGGTCAGCAGGGCTACTCCCAGGACGCCGTACGGGAGCTGGAAGAGCAGATTGGCGTTGGCGTACGCGTTGGACCCGAGCCCCCCCTCGCGGGCGGCGGTGTTGGCCACGTTGCTGAACACGATCAGGCTGACCTGGCTGACCGCGACATAGCCCAACACCCAGGCACCGAGCCGGCCGACCTCGGAAAGCCCGGTGCCCCTCCAGTCACGGCGGAATCGCATCGGGACGCCGACCCGTCGTAGGGCGGGAATCAGGATGATCGCCTGCGCGGCGATGCCCAGGGTGGTCCCCGCTCCGAGCAGGTACACCTGGCCGGTGCTGATCGTGTCCGGGGTCAGCGGACCAGTGCCGCGGATCGCGATGAACAGGAAGCCGACGGCGATCACGATGACGTTGTTCAGCACCGGGGCCCAGGCCGGGGCGCCGAAGACGTTGCGGGTATTCAGGATCGACGTCGCCACTGCACCGATGCCGTAGAAGACGATCTCCAGCAACAGGATTCGGGCGAGCGTCGTCGCGAGCGCTACCTGGGCGGGGTCCCCGCGGATGCCGTAGGCATAGGTCAACAGGGGGGCGGCGATGACGGCCAGTGCGGTCGCGCCGACGACGAGCACCGTGATCAGGCTGAGCAGCCGTTGGGCATAGGCGACCCCGCCGTCTTCGTCTCGTTCCTGGGCGTGGACGAGCAGCGGCACGACGACCGAAGTCAAAACGCCGCCGATGAGCAACTCGTAGACGATGTTGGGAAGGTTGTTCGCGGTCGTGTACGCATCGCCGACCAACCCGATGCCGATGGCGGCCGCGAGCACCGCGGCCTTGAGGCCGCCGGTGACCCGGGAGACTGCGGTGGCCACGGCCATGGTCCCAGCGGCCCGCAGCAGCCGCGGACCGCGGGTGCCCGTCGGTTCCCGCTCGTCTGCCGGCGCCGGGACGTAGGTGGTCAGTGATTCGCCGGGCAAGGTCTCCGGTGCCTCGACCTGCCAGGACCTCAACGGCCGCGGCGGTGGCACCGGCGGCGGATAGATCGGGATCCCATCGACCGGAGCCGGTTGTGCGGACGGCCGGATTCCGTCGGCCGGTGCGGGGTGATCGTCCGGAAGGGGCGGTCCGGCGGGTGTCGAGTCTGGCGGCGGCACCGGCGGGAGCTCCGAGGGTAGCGCTGGCATCAACCGGGTCGGCGCGGGATCCAGCTCGGGGTCTGGGCTGGCTCCGCCGCCCGAGTGGTTGTTCACACCGGGCTCCGCGGCGGCGGTTCGACCAGGGCGGGCTCGGCGATCAGATCGTTCATGCCCGCCGGTCCCGATCCCTCCTCGACTCGACCGGTTTCCGGATCGGGTGGCGGTGACCGGCGGCGCTTCCAGTACTTGACCGATCGCCGGGTGAAGAGCAGGACC
Source organism: Geodermatophilaceae bacterium (assembly GCA_013811975.1). Taxonomy (GTDB): domain Bacteria; phylum Actinomycetota; class Actinomycetes; order Mycobacteriales; family Geodermatophilaceae; genus JACCQS01. Next base: position 2,701 of record JACCUF010000414.1, read on the forward strand.
AACAAGGCCGCCGCGCCGAACGTGATCCCGAGCGCGACCGGGCCGTACACCGTGCTCTGCACCCGCAACGGCACGGGCGTACCGAGCGGGGTCCCGGCTGGGGTACTGGCGCTGGCGATCACCGTGAAGGCGCCAGATCGCTGCACGTTGGCCGGGATCGCAATGGTGGTCCGGGCCTGGGCCGGCAACTCCCGTACGACGTTGGTCGTGGTCACCCCGGGCGCCCCGCGCGGCGCCAGCCGGATCGTGACCTCGACGATGAAGGGGTTGTCGTTGAAGACCGTGAGGACCAGCGGTGCGTCCGCGGAGGCCAGGCTGTACGTGCCGCTCGCCGGGGTGAGGATGCCTACCGTCGCGCTGAGGCCGGCCACCGCGAGGACGGCGTCGCGCACGGCGGCTTGACCGAACACGGAATTGGGACCGCGATTGATGGTGGCCGCGCGCGCGAGCGCCCGATCGATGGCCAGGAGGTCGGTAGCCGGATCGGTCATCGCGCTGGCGAAGTCGTCGCGGGCCCGCATGGCACCGATCAGCGGTTCCAGTTGCGGCTCGGGGATCGCATTGGTTCCCGGTGCCGGAGAGAGCAGTGTCCGAGGGGCCGGGGTGGCAACAGCGGTGTCGAGGTTGGTGGCCAGCTCTTGGCCCAGCCACGGTTGTTGGGCCGCGGCCGCCATCAGGGCCTTGCCGGTTGCGGGGTCGAAGTTGCGCCGTGGCGTTAGCAGCAGGTGGCGGCTCTGCGCGGGTGCCTCTGCGGCGATGACCACCAGTTCGGCGAGGAAACGCTGCTCGCTCAATGCCCGCCCGCCGGGCTCGGAGACGCCGGTTTGCAGCAGTCCGCTCAGAACGTGATCGCCCACCAGTGCGGTGATCGGTCCGGATCCGGTCTCGACCGTGCTCACCGCGTTGAGGGTCGGACCGTCCGGGCGACCGAGGAAGGTCAGCGCCTCCGCGGCGACGACCTGGGTAACAGCGTGCTCGGCCAGCATGTCCAGGACCGCCGGGTTTCCGGCGCTGCCCTCCGGTGGCCAGGCAATGGAGCGCACCGGCTCGACTCCGAGGATCTGCTGGACCAGGTCACCGACCGGCCCGTCGGGGAGCAGCCGCTCGACGGCCCGGGCCTCCCCCCGCGAGATGAGCGCGGCAATGTCGGGGTCGGCATAGGGCAGGGAAACGACCGGCAGTGATGCGGCCAGTGCCCTCAGTCGGGCCAGCCAGTTCGCGGCTTCGATGCTCCCGACCGACGACGTCGTCTGCTGCTGGCCGATGACGAGCAACTGGTAGTCACCAGCGGCGATCACGCTCACTGATTCGAGCAGTTCAGGATCGACGGCAAGGGTAACCGGTTGTGCTGGGGATGAGCCGTCCCGGCCGGGTGCCGCCTCGATCGCGGCCAGCGCCTGATCCAACCGGCCGCCCGGGCTCAGCGAGGTCGCTAGCTCGGTCCCGGTGAAGGTACCGGCGGCATTGCGTTCGGGGGGTGCCACCAGGGGCCAGAGCCAGGACAACTGGGTTATGGCGGGGGGAGGCGTATCGAAATAGGGCAACAAGAGCGTTTGCTCACCGACTCGACTAGCCGGATCTGACCCAGAGCGACCATTGACGTTGACCAGCAGCGGATACGCACCGCTGTCGGACAGCCCCAATGCCTCCGGAGTTGTCGTGTAGCTGAACGACAGCACATCCCCACCGGCCAGAGGCATGGCCAGGTCGACGAAAGCCGTGCTCGAATCATTGACCTCGACCGGGTCGGAGTCGTTGTCGGCCAGAGCCCTTCGGCTCTCGAGTGCGGGGCCACGTTGCAGCCGTATAGTCAGATCGGTGATCGGGACGCCGGTGGTGTTCACCAAGGTTCCGCTGACCTCGATCGGTGTCCCCGGGGCGCTCACGCTCGGGGTGATCGCCTCGATGACGACCTTCACGGGACGGTCCCCGGGAGCGGCTTGCGCTGGCGTCGCATCGCCCAGCAGCACCAGAAGCGGACCGAGCAACAGCATCAGGACCAACGCCACTGACGCACCAGCTGGTCTCGCCGTTGCGCCCAAGACGGCCAAGCAGCGGTGGGTGCGGCGGCTGCACGCGGGGTCGGCTCCTGCGATCACGCGATGTCCGCGAGCAGGCGCGGCGCCCGCTCGGCGAGGGCCCGTTCATCGGCGTAGGCCAGTCGGGCCGACAGCTCCTCGAGCGGCACCCAAGCCACTTCGTTGACCTCGACGTCCTCGTCGGACAGGGTGCCGCCGACCGCTCGTAGCAAGAAGTGATGAACGGTCTTGTGTATCCGTCGCCCATCGGCGACGAACCAGAAGTCGATCACGCCCAGCGGCGCAAGGATCTCGCCGACGATCCCGGTCTCCTCGGCGACCTCGCGTACGGCGGTGTCCTCGGGCGACTCCCCGGATTCGATGTGCCCCTTGGGCAGGGACCAGAGCAGGCGGCCCTTGCGGTCGATTCGCCCGATCAGGGCCGCGGCCGGGACATCGCGTTCGGCATCCACGACAAGGCCGCCGGCCGAGGTCTCATCGACACGGCGCAGCCGGCGCGCGGGTCGAGTCGACTTGCCACGGCTGGGCATTGGCCGAGGGTAGCGCGACCGTCGGTGACTTTCTGGCACGCCGCGGGCGATCCGCCCTTGGGCGGCTGACTACCTGGCCGGTCGTGCCTGACGAGGCTGCCCGACTACCCTGGCCGGTCGTGCCGGAAAAGAAGAGCATGCGGATCAGCGTCGCCCAACAACGGGCGGTCACCGAGCTGGTCGCGATGGCACCGGTACTCAACGAACTGGCCGAGATACTCACCGGGTACCAGGCGCACCTGGTCGGCGGTTGGGTACGCGATGCACTGCTCGGTCAACTGGTCACCGATCGACCCATCGTCGAGGGTGCGGCAGGCGCGGGCGACCTGGACGTGACCACTGATGCGCGCCCGGCGGACGTCCTGCGGCTGGTCGACGGTTGGGCCGATGCGGTCTGGACGACTGGGATCGACTTCGGCACGGTGGGGATCCAGCGACTAGGTCACCGGATCGAGATCACAACTTTCCGGGCGGACTCCTACGATCGGAACTCACGTAACCCCGAGGTGCGATTCGGAACCTCGCTGGCCCAGGATCTGGCCCGGCGGGACTTCACGATCAACGCCATGGCCATCTCGTTGGGTCCGGATCCGAGGTTCACCGACCCGTACGGCGGACTGCCCGACCTGATGGACCAGCGACTTCGCACGCCGGGGGCGCCCGAAGACTCGCTGGCCGATGACCCGCTTCGGATGATGCGGGCGGTCCGGTTCGTGTCCCAGCTGGGCGTGTCCCTCGAGCCGGCGCTGCTGGATGCGATCACATCGATGTCCGGGGAGCTGGCCAGGATCACCCCGGAGCGGGTGCAGGCCGAGCTGTCCAAACTGCTGCTGGGTCCATCTCCCCGGCGCGGGCTCGAGCTTTTCGTCTCGACCGGCCTGGCCGGCATCGTCCTGCCGGAGTTGCCCGCACTGCAGATGGAGATCGACGAGCATCACCAACACAAGGACGTCTATACCCACTCGCTGACGGTGCTGGAGCAGGCGATCGCACAGGAGCCGGACGGCGAGCCGGATCTGGTGCTGCGCCTGGCGGCCCTGCTGCACGACATCGGAAAGCCGGCGACGCGTCGGCACGAACCCCGGGGCGGAGTGTCCTTCCACCACCACGAGGTCGTCGGTGCTCGGCTGGTGAAGGCCAGGCTCTCCGCGCTGCGCTACTCCAAGCAGGTCATCGAGGACGTGTCGCGGCTGACGTACCTGCATCTGCGCTTCCACGGCTTCAGCGGCGGGGAGTGGACCGATTCGGCCGTCCGCCGGTACGTGACGGACGCCGGTCCGCTGCTGTCCCAGTTGCACACGCTGGTTCGATCGGACTCGACGACCCGCAATGTAGGCCGGGCGCGGGCGTTGGCAGATTCCTACGATCTGTTGGAGCAGCGGATCGCGCTACTCCTGGAGGCTGAGGATCTCGCGCGGGTACGCCCGGACCTGGACGGGAACGCGATCATGGAGTTGCTGGACATTCCTGCCGGACCCTTGGTGGGTAAGGCCTGGCGCTATCTCACCGAACTCCGGATGGACCGCGGCCCGCTGTCCCGCGACGAGGCCGAAGCCGAGCTGCTGAGCTGGTGGGCCAGCCAACCCCAGCCCTGACCCCGCCCGGATCCGCACGTTATTCGCATAACGTGCAGGAATCGGGGGGGACGGGCTGACTGCGGTCAGTCCGGGTAGCGGTACCGGCGCGCGGCCAGCGCGTATCCAGTGGCGGTGAGTAGGTACACGGCGCCGACCCCGAAGAGCACCGGAAGGGAAACCCCATCGGCCGGCAGCAGCCGCGCCCCGATCAGCAGACCACCGACGAACGACAGGTTGAACAGCGTGTCCGACACCGAGAAGACCCGGCCCCGATAGGCATCACTGACGTGCTCCTGAAACACGGTGTCCGTACAAATCTTCACCGCCTGCCCGACTCCTCCGATGAGGAAACCGGCTGCCAGCAGGGGCTTGAGTTCGTACGGCGGGCCGAGGGTCATCTCAGCGACGGCGGCAAGGACAAGCAGTGTGACGATCCAGCGCGGCTTGCCGATCCGCCGAGACATCAGCGGGGTGATCGCGGCGGCCAGCAAGGCCCCGGCCGCCCCGATCACCAGGACCTGACCGAGACCGAGGATTCCGGATTGAAAGAAGCCGTCCGGGACGAAATAGTTGCGATAGAGCAGCAGGGTCCCCAGGGTCGTGATGCCGTACACCGCGCGGTGGATCGTCAGGACTGCCAACGCTGCGACGGCGGGCGCGTGCCCGGCGACGTGTCGTATGCCAGCCACCAACCCGACGACGACATCACGGGCGGTCGATCGGGCGTGGCCTTCCAGGGTGTCCGGACCGAGGTAGGCCCCGGTGAACCCGCGAGCCAGGGCGGCCGCAGCTAGATAGCCGACCGTCGACGACACCGCGAGTACGCCGTACCCCCGATCGTTCTCGCCCACGAGCTGCAGGAGACCCAGCGCTGCACCGGCTCCCGCGACCGCTGCGACGGTGCCCAAGGTCGTGGTCAGAGCGTTCGCAGTGACCAGGTCGTCGTCCTCGGCGACGTGCGGAAGCGCCGCCGAGAGCGCGGAGAGCACGAATCGGTTGACCGCCAGGACGGTCAGGGCGGCGAGATAGAGCCCAGTCCCGCCGAGTCCGGCGACCAGTAGTGCGGCGACCGCAACCACCTGGAGGCTGCGGACCAGGTTCGCGACCAGTAGGACGCTGCGTCGTGTCCAGCGATCCAACAGAACCCCGGCAAACGGACCGACCAGGGAATAGGGCAACAGAAGTACTGCGAAGCCGGCGGCGACATCGGCCGGGGTTGCCGCGCGCTCGGGGTTGAAAAGAACCGCACCGGCCAATGATGCCTGGAAGACTCCGTCGGCGAATTGCCCCGACAGGCGGATACCCAGCAGCCGACGGAAGTCACCGCGACGTAGGAGTCCGCGCACGACATGACGGCTGAGGGTCGGCACGGTCGCTCAGGGTACGGACCTGTACCCGGCTGGCTGGCACGCCCGGTGCGCCGCGTTGACCAGTGAGGTCGTTCACGCTCGGGCGCCGTACCGGGCGGTAGTGGGGCACACTGGATGCCGATGAGCTCTTCGCCGACCCCGGACCGGGACCGCCAGCCGACGACTGCCCACCTCGGGTGGGCACCAGGCGCCGGGCTGGACATCGTTGCCGGTGGCCTGCTGGTCGCCATGCCGGTACTCCTGGATCCGAACTTCAGACATGCCGTCGTGTTCATTCTCGAGCATTCCCCTGACGGCACCGTCGGCGTGATTCTCAACCGGCCGAGCGAAGTCACCCTCCAACACGTCCTGCCGACCTGGGCCCCGCTGGCCACGGGTTCAGAGTTCTTTCATGACGGCGGTCCGTGCCAGACCGACGCCGCACTGTGCCTGGCCAGGGGTGATCTCCTCGACGCCCGCGCCGGCATCGATGGTGGCCGGGCGGAGTTGGCCTCGGTGGGACTCAAGCCCACCAGCGCCGGTGTTTATCTGGCCGACCTCGATGTCGAGCCGGTGCCCTCCGCTGCCCTGGTCAATGACATCCGGGTCTTCGCGGGGTACGCCGGATGGTCGGCCGACCAGCTGTCCGCCGAAATCGCCGAGGGCGCCTGGCTGTGCCTGCCATCTGTGCCGAAAGATGTCTTCACGACCACGCCGGCGACGTTGTGGCGCAACGTCTTGTCCAGGCAGCGCAGCCCGCTGGGCATACTCCGCAGCGCACCGGAGGATCCGGCGCTGAACTAGGGCCGAGTATGGAGGAAGGCACGATGGCCACCGGAATCTCCGACGACAATGGCCCACCCGGCGTCCGGTAGGGACCGACTGCCGCAAGCCACGGCAGCGTTTCGCCAGGAACTCACCGACCATCTCGGTCATGAGGAGCGCGAAGCCGTACCGCTGATCGAGGCGGTGATGACCCGCCGGGACTGGAAGGCGTTCCCCCGACACCAGCAGAAGTCGGCAGGGGCATCAAGGGAGCGGCGAAGTTCTTCCCGTACATCCTGACCGGCGCCGATCCCGAGCGGGGCTCCCAGGCCTTGGGCATCTTTCCGCCGCCGCTGCGGTTGCTGATCCGCCGGGTGTGGCAGCCCCGCTATGCCAAACGAGCCATTTGGTCCTGATCTGACTGGGCCACCGGCGGGT
>JACCUF010000434.1 GCA_013811975.1 Geodermatophilaceae bacterium
GTCGAGAAAGGTCACTACATCGACCCGGATGGCAGCAACATCTGGGGCGTGCAGGTATTCGAACAGGACGGCCAGGAGTACGTGGCCGCCTCTGATCGTGACCACGGGCTCTTGATCTTCAAGTACACCCCGTGACCTGAGCGCGAGACCAGGGGGTCCGGCGTCTTCGGGCGCCGGCCCCGCTGGTCTACTCGGGATCCTCCGACGCGGTGACCGGCTCAAGTCCGGGTCGCGTTGTACCAACTCCCCATGCCTTGTAGACGTCACGGGTCTGCCGGGCCGCCGCCGGGAGCCACCGGAGTCGGCTCTGCAGGTTGATCCGCGGATCGCTGTCGTGCCGTCTCGGCCAGCACGATGCCGCTGAGAATGAGTACAGCGCCGAATAGTTGGATGCCGGTCAGCATCTCCCCGAGGACCAGCCAGGCCACCAGACCTGCCATCACCGGCTCGGCCATTCCGAGCAGCCCGGTCCGCGCGGATCCCAGCGATGCCAGGGCAACCAGCACGAAGGAATAGGGGACCACGGTCCCCAGGACGATGATCCAGGCAACCAGCACCCACAGCGGCACGGTTGACTCGTCCAAGGGCCCGGGTAGCGGTACGGCGGTGCCCAGGATCGACCACTCGAACGTCCACGGCGGACGGAGCACGGACCAGAACACCGCGGCAGCGGTGAACACCCAGGCGGCCAGGCTCAACGGATCACGAATCCCCATCCCGCGCTCACTGGACAGGTAGTAGGTCGCCAGCGCCGCTGCCGCGCCGAGCCCGGCCAACAAGCCGATGCCGTCGAGGGTCAGTCCCTGCCACACCCGGGCGACGATCGCCAATCCCAGGACCGACAGCGCCAAGGCCGCCCACATCCGGGTACGCACCGGCTGCCGGCGAACGAACCGGACCCACAGCACGACAAGGACGGGGGCGAGGTATTCCAACAGGAGCGCGATGCCGACCGGCAGCCGGGAGATGGCCACGAAGTAGAACCACTGGACCAGGCCGATCCCGATGATCCCGACGAGAACCAGGAAGCCGAGCTCTCGCGGCCGTACGCGAAGGGTCGCGGGGCGGGTCAGCAGGAGAAACAGCATCAGGATCACAGCCGAGCCCATCGACCGGAGCTGGACGAGATCGAGCGAGGACAGCCCCGAGCCCAGCGCCAGCTTGCTGACCGTCGCGTTGATTCCGAACAGGACCGCAGCGCCGGCCGCCGCGAGAACGCCGATCAGCACGGCACCCTGAATCGGACCAGGGCCTGCGGCGTTCTTCACTGACCGCACGCTAGCGGGTGATCGCTTTGCCAATCTGGCGCGCCGACTCGCCGTGACATAGACCGGCGCGTCGCTGCGCTCGGTAGGCAAAGCCGGATCTCGATGGCGCTGTCAGTCTTCGGCTCGCCGATCCTGCTTGAGCCGGGACCGGCGGCGCTTGTCGTCAAGGCGCCGCTCACGGGCACCTCGGCTCGGTTTGGTCGGGCGGCGCGGCGGCCCGGCCGGAGCCACCGCCTCTCGCAGCAACGCCGCCATCCGCGCCCGTGCGGCCTCGCGGTTGCGTAGCTGTTGCCGGTACTCCGAAGCGGCGACGGTGAGCGTCCCTTCGATCAGCCGGTCGGACAGGCGACCCAGCGCCGTCTGGACCACCGGCTCCGGCCAACCCGGGATGGTCGGAACATGCAGGGTCAGCTCGACTCTGGAGTCAGCAGTGTTGACTCCCTGCCCGCCCGGACCCGAGGACCGGGAGAAGCGCCACTGCAGGGCGCGCGCAGGTACGACAAGGGACCCGGTGACCTCCAGATCGCCGTATGGTCCGTCCTCGCCGCTCATCCCTCGATCGTGACATGCGCAACCAACTGGAATCGGCCATCCAAGACCGAGAACGGCCACATCCAAGTTGATCATCGGAATTGGCGAGGGTTATTGGCTCCGATCGCCGCTAAACCCCGTCAGTTCCGATGATCAACTCTGTGGTCCGGGGACCAAGTCGACGTCGGGGTACGGGATGCCGCCGGATAGCCGGGCGTAACCGGGGCCCCGGTCGAAGAACGGCTCGTCGCCGGTACGCGCGTCTCGACGCTGGGCGCGCAAGGTGTCCGTCGCCGTCTCGTTGCAGGACGGAGCATCCTCATCGCCGGTCACGATCACCCCGTAGTCCGCGCGCGCTCCCTCGATGGAGACCTTCCCCCAGGAGACGTCACGCAACACGTCGGCCACAGGACGCTCGAGCGGATCGCCCCAGCCGCCACCACCGGTCGTCCTGATCCGGACCGTTTCCCCAGCCGCAAGCGGTTCGGCGTCGGCCAGGGCATCGACCTCCCGCTCATTCGGTCCGCCTGGATCGGCAGTCAGCTGGAAGGAGTGCCCAGCCTTGCCGCCCTTGACCCCCCAGCAGGCAAGGATCGAACGGTCGGCGATCGACATGAAGTGTGCCGGGAGCAGCATCCGGATGTGCTTCTCATACCCCAGCCCGCCCCGGAACCGGCCCGCTCCACCGGAATCGGTTGCCAGACCGAGTGATTCGACGACGAACGGGAACCGGGACTCGCTGAACTCGGTCGGCAGATTCCGGGAGTCCGGTACGACATGGATCGTGTCCTCACCATCGGCGTAATACCGCCCGCCCGAACCGCCACCCAGGACCTCGCGCATGAGATAGGACTGGCCGTCGCCGTCCTGTCCGTACACACCGGTGTATCGGATCGTCTCCTGATCAGCCGGCATCCGGCCATCGACGGCTTTGGCGATCACCCCCGCCAGGACGCCGAGCAGCCGGAGGATCACGAAGGTGCGCGCGTTCGTCGGCGCCGGGAACACCGGGGTCAGCAGGGTCCCAGGCTCGGGGAAACGCATCTCGATCAGCGGGACGACGCCCTCATTGACGTCGAGTTCGGCCATCCGCTCCGGGGTGTCAGCGAGGTTGCGCAGGATCGGGGCCAGCCACTTCTTCAGGAACGTGCCGTCGGCGAAATCTCCCGCGTGGTTGATCGGACCCTTGGCCTGCGGGCTGGTGCCGGTGAAGTCCAGAACCAGCCGGTCGCCGTCCGCGTCGTCGGGACCGGTGCGAGTCATGGTAATCCGCTGGGCATGTAACCGGGGTGGGTCGACGCCGTCGTGTTCGGCGTAGTCCTCCCAGACGTGACTGCCGATCGGGATCTTGGCCAGGATCTCGCGCCGGTACGTCGCCGTGGTGTTGTCCAGGATCGCGTCGAACGCTGATTCAACAGCCTCGACCCCGTACCGGTCGAACAGTTCACCGAGTCGCCGGGCACCCATCAGGCAGGCGGAGCACTCCGCATCCAGGTCGGCGGCAAGCGATTCCGGCATCCGTGAGTTGCTGGTCATGATCCGCAGCGCGGCCTCGTTCGGAGTTCCTTCGTCCCACAGCTTGATCGGCGGCACCATCAGGCCCTCTTGAAAGGCACTCGTCGCATTGGACGGCATCGAACCCGGCACCGATCCGCCGATGTCGTCGTGATGACCGAAGGCCTGGACGAAGGCGACGACGGATGGGAGGCCGTCCGGGCCGTCGGAGAACACTGGGACGGTGACGCACAGGTCGGGCAGGTGCCCGATCCCGCCCTCGGATTCGTAGACGTCGTTGTGGAAGAACACGTCGCCGGGGCGCATCGTCTCGGGCGGGAAATCGCGGGCGATCGGATGCACCAGTGCGGAGTACGAGCGACCGGTCAGCTTGCGGAGGTGCCGGTCGTGGATGCCCGCTCGGAAGTCATGGGCGTCGCGGATCATCGGCGACCGCGAGGTCCGCGCAATGGCGGTCTCCACCTCCATCTCCACACTGGCCAGATACCCCTCGATGATCTCCACCAGCACCGGGTCCACTTCGGCCACGGGGATCTCGGTAAGCCGATAGCCGTAGGGATGCTGCGTCCACCCGCGACCCGACCACGGCTGGCGCGCCGGCTCGGGCCGATCTCCGCTCACGCCGCACCCGCCACGCTCTGGCGGTTTTCGCCAAGACCGCCAGGATCCTTCGTCGCGCGCTCAATGCGCAGATTTCCGTATCGGTCGACCTCAGCCCGAAATCCGGGATGCAGCGGCACCGTAGAGCCGAACTCCTCGATCACCGCCGGTCCATCGATCGTGTCCCCGGTGCCGAGCCGGGATCGGTCGTAGGTCGCCACGTCCCCCCAGTCATCGAAATGGGCCCGGCGGGTCCCGGTACGAGCAGTCTCGGCCCCCGAGCCGTCGCCGATCGGGACCACTTCGGGACTTCGGATCGGTCCGACGCCGGTCACCCGTACGTTGACCCACTCGACCGGCTGGCCCGAGTCGTCGGCGAAGTCGTAGCCGTAGAGCCGGCGATGCTCGTCGTGGAAGGCCAGGGCCACCGTGCTGGTGAGGTCCGCGTCGAGGTCGCCGTCGCCGACATCGACCCGTACCTCGAAGGCCTGGCCGTAGTACCGCAGGTCGGCGGTGCGCAGGAAGCGTCGCTCCGGGGATGGGAAGCCCTCACGTTCCAGTGCCGCATCAGCATCGGTGAGCAACTCGGCGTACACCGCGCTCAACCGATCGTGGTCCAGCCGGTCGTGCCGGACTACGTGCGTACGCACGTAGTCGTTGCGCACGTCGACGGTGAGCAGCCCGAAAGCCGAGACGTTGCCGGGGTTCGGTGGCACGAGCACCCCGGCCAGGCCGAGGATGTCGACCAGCCGGCAGGCAAGCAATGGCCCCGAGCCGCCGAAGGTGACCAGGGTGAAGTCGCGCACGTCGAGCCCACGCTTGACCGAAACCTGGCGCAGCGCGTTTGCCTGGTTCCACGCCGAGATCTCCAGGATCCCGGCCGCGCACTCCTCGACCGACCTGCCGAGCTTGGCGGCCAGTGAGTGAATGGTCTCCCTCGCAGCGTCGGCATCCAACGGGATCTCGCCGCCGAGCAGATGTGGTGGGATCCGGCCGAGCGTTACGTGCGCGTCGGTGATCGTCGGGTCGGCGCCGCCCTTGACGTAACAGACCGGACCAGGATCGGCGCCCGCAGACTGGGGCCCGACCTTGAGCGTGCCCTCGGGGCTGATCCAGGCGATCGACCCGCCTCCGGCACCGACGGTGACCACATCGATCATCGGGATCTTGCTCGGATAGGCGCCCACCGTGCCCTCGGTCGTCAGCGCCGGCTGCCCGTCGATCACGACGGTGACATCGGTCGAGGTGCCGCCCCCGTCGCAGGTCAGGACCTTCCCGACGCCGGCGGCACTGGCAATCACGCCAGCCCCGAGCGCGCCGGCTGCCGGGCCGGATAGGACGGTGGTGATCGGCTGGTGGACCACCTCGGCCGCCGAGAGCACACCGCCGTTGGATTTCATCACGTAGAACGGCACGTCGCGGGTACCTGCCGCTTCCCCACCCGCAGATTCGGAGGTGGCGAACTCGGCCAGGCGCCGGGAGATGTTGGCCACGTAGGAGGTGATGTTGGGTTTGACGGCGGCATCGACCAGGGTGGTGATCGCCCGCTCGTACTCGCGGTACTCCCGCAGCACCTCGCTGGAGATGCTGACGACGGCGTCGGGATGTTCGGCGGCAAGCACCTCGCGCATCGCGAGTTCGTGAGCTGGGTTGGCGTAGGAGTGCAGGAAGCAGACCCCGATCGTGAAGATCCCGGTGTCCCGGAAGAAGCGGGCCGCACGCACCGCTTCGGCACGGTTGAAAGGTCGGATCTCGCTGCCGTCCACAGTCAACCGACCGCCGACGGTCTTGACCCGGTCGGCCGGGACGATGCGCGGTGGCTTGACCCAGAAGTAGGAGTTGCCGTACCCGTCCGGTACCGTCTGTCGGGCGATCTCCAGCAGATGCCGGTAGCCCTCGGTGGTGATAAACCCCAGGTTCTCGACCTTGCCCTCGAGCAGTTTGTTGGTGGCGACCGTCGTGCCGTGGCTGACCGCGGTGAGCGCCTCGCCGCCAACCCCTAGCAGGCTGAGCACCTTGTCGATGCCAGTGAGGAAACCTTCGGCCGGATCAGCGGGCGTGGAGGGCGTCTTGGTGGTGATCAATTCGCCGGTGTCCTCGTCCACGGCCACGACATCGGTGAACGTGCCACCGGCGTCGATCCCGACCCGAATTCTTCGGGTCACCCGTGGCCTCGGCGGGCCAGCCAACCACCCATCGCGGCACCCAGCAACGCGATGACCGCGCCACCGATCCCGGCGAGCAGGACCGGGCGCGCGTCAGTGGGGAAGAGCTCAGCTCGACGAGGCGCGGGCAGGTAGGTCGTCTGCCCGGGCGTTGATCCGACGCGGCCACCGCCGACCGAGTCGCCGGTGGCCGCCCCGGCTGCCTGCAGCGGCGCGCGGGCACCAGTGAGTTCGGCGTCCACTGCGGAGAAGAACTGACCGGCCATCCGCTTGGCAACGGCCGAGATCATCCGCTGCCCAACACCTGCCACCGGCCCCCCGACCGTTGCGTCGGCGGAGTAGGTGAGCTGGGTCAGGTTGCCGTCGGTCACCAGATCGACCCGGCAGGTCGCGTCGACCGTTCCGGCTCCGCCGGCACCACGGGCGTTCATCACATAGCCCTCGGGCCGGACCAGGTCGGTAAGCGTGACCTGCCCGTCGTAGCGGCCGCGGATCGCGCCCACTCCGGCCGAGACGGTCATCTTGTAGCTGTCTTGCCCGGTCAGGTCCAGCGACTCGCAGCCGGGAATGGAGCGGGCCAGAACGCCGGGGTCGGTAAGCGCAGCGAACACCTGCTCCCGGTCCGCATGCAGCGTGGCAGTCCCCTGAAGCTTCATCTGCTCTCCTCCTGTCCCCTGCGGGCGTGGTTCAACGTACGGTCGGCATTCCCATCGCGGGCGGACCGGATCAGGTCATAGATCTGGCTGGGGCCCAAGGGCATCGCGGTGATCCGGATTCCCAGCGCATCCTCCAGGGCGGCCGCGATGGCCGCCGATCCTGGGATGACTCCTGCTTCCCCAGCGCCTTTGATGCCCAACGGGTTCAGCGGCGACGGCGTCTCCTGGTGCCCGATGTCGATGCCCTGAGGCACTTCGGAGACATAGGGCATCAGGAAATCCATGAATGACGCATTCTGCAGCTGACCCATATCGTCGTAGGCCATCACCTCGTAGAGCGCGCCGCCGACGCCCTGGGCCACTCCCCCGTGGATCTGGCCCTCCACGATGCGTGGGTTGATCAGCCGGCCGCAGTCGTGCACCACCGCATACTTCTCGACGGTCACCGCGCAGGTGCCCGGGTCCACTTCCACGATGACGGCGTGCGCGCCGCTGGCGAAGGTCGAGCGCACCGGCGAGTAGTAGTCGCGGCCCTCGAGGCCGGGTTCGTCGTCGTCGGCCACCGGGGGGTGCTCGTCCGAGGCGAACCGGGCGAACTGGGTTGCGGTCTTGGATGCCTCGTCGAAGGCGTATCGCAAGGGGTTCGACAGGACCGCGACCGAGGACAACGGCAGCACCGCGCCAGGGTCGCCCCGTACGCCGACGACCCCGTCCACGATGTCGAGATCAGCGGCGTCCACCTCGAGCACCTCGGCAGCGATTCGGAGCGCCTTGGCGCGGACGGCCTGCGCGGCCAGCGCCACCGCGTTGCCGCTCATCACCGCGGCCCGGGAGGCGAAGGTCCCGACGGCGTAGGCGAATCGCCGGGTGTCGCCGGTGTGCACCTCGATGTCCTCGATTTCCACGCCGAGCTCCTGAGCCACGATCTGGGCAAATGCCGTCTCGTGCCCTTGGCCCTGACTGGTCAGTCCGGTGGAGACCAGCACCTTGCCCGACGGCAATACTTGGACGTGTCCACCCTCGTACGGCCCGACACCGGTGCCCTCGACGTAGAGGGCCATCCCGATCCCGAGCCAGCGGCCTTCCGCGGCGGCCGCTGCCCGTCGCGGCTCGAAGTCCTGCCAGCCCACGAGGTCTCGCAGCTTGTCCAACATCGCCGGATAGTCGCCCGAGTCGTAGATCAGGGGGCGGCCGTCCTGGAAGATCAGATGGTTGACCCAGGGGAACTCGTCGGCGCGGATCAGGTTGATCTCACGCACCTTGGCCCGATCGAGCCCGAGTTCATCAGCGATCCGGTCCATCGTGCGCTCCATCGCGAAGCAGCCCTGCGGCCGGCCTGCGCCTCGATAGGGAGTAACGATGACCGTGTTGGTGTACAGCGAGTCGACCCGGCAGCGGTAGTTCGCCAAGCGGTACGGACCCAGCAGCTGGGTGCTGGTGATGATCGGCACGACGATCCCGTACGGCGTGTACGCGCCGTGGTCATGCAGGATGTGGGCGTCCAGGGCGAGGAGCCGGCCTTCGTCGTCGTACCCGGCCGTGATCCGCTGCAGCTGACCGCGCTCGTGCGCGGAGGAGATGAAGTGTTCGCGGCGGTCCT
>JACCUF010000453.1 GCA_013811975.1 Geodermatophilaceae bacterium
CGCTTCCAGACCTCAGAGTACCCGACTGGTACCGACATACATCGGTTGTATCTGGACACTAAACGGACAGCGGTCGAATCCTTCCAGCCAGAATTCATCCACCATCGCTCCGACCATGTACACGCCCTCGCGGTTATGACGCACGTCGCATAGCGCAATGGTCGGGCGGCACGAGGTCAGCCGGACGATCCGCATTGGGGCCATCGTGAATGTGGCCTCAGGGCGCGTACTGAATGCCCTGGCGTTCTCGAACATGGCGCTCCCTTTGGGTCGGCATACCTGAGTAACACCCACCCCGAGAACTCATCGGCACTACTTCGCTGTACGGCGGCAGATGTCGTCCCACGGGCTCGGCTCCAAGCCGAACGCGGCCGTGATGGCCGACGAGTCCATGACGAACGGCCTGGTGAACTGGTAGTCCGTCTCCTTCAGCTCGCGCACGATCGGGACGAAAGACGAAACGACGGTGAACATCAGGGCCGGCATCGCCTTGACCGAGACGGGTTTCACGCCGACGGAGGCGAGCACGTCGTTGACCGCTTCGGCCTGAGTGCGAGGTGCGTTGCTCGGGGCATGCCAGACCTTCCCCCAAGCCGACTCCTCGGTCGCGACAGTGGCCAGCGCGCGGCCCATGTCGCGTACATCGGTCCAGGTGTGCGGCTGGTCAGCGCTTCCGATGACGCGAACGGCTTTGCCCTTCAGAGCCTTTTCGATAACTCGCGGGACGTGGGCGTAGTCGCCGGGACCAGCGCCCACGTAGTCAGAGCCCCGCACCTCGACGGCACGGAGGCGGCCAGCAGCGTGGGCCGCGAATGCGTCGGCGGTCATTGTCGCCCGAACTTGAGCCTTCTTGCCGGAGGGCGCATCGGGCATACCCTCGACCATGGCGCCATCGACCGGTCCGTAGGGGTAGAGGTTTGCAGCGGTCACAAGCACAGCACCGCTGCGCTGGGCTGCAGCCAACAAGGCGTTGGCGACTGGTGGCCAGAGCTCGGGCCATTTGTCGTACGCCGGCGGATTCACGCAGTTGTAGATGGCGACCGCTCCGTTGGCGAGCTCAGTCAGTGCCTCTGCGCTGGTCGCGTCGACGGCTTTGGTGTTGCCCGCGCCCGAGCGGCTGGCCAGCACGACATCGGCGCCTCGGGCTGCCAAAGCGTCAGCGGTTGCCCGGCCGACTGGGCCTGCCCCGATGATGATGTGCCTGTCTGACATTGGATCTCCTCCATGCGTTGAAACGAGAGCGGCGCTCTCGGTATGGCTATTCTGCACAGATTTTGCAGACAGAGTCAAGAGCGGTGCTCTTGTTTGTTGCCAGTGCTCTTGTTTGCTGCGAGGATGCCCTATGGCCTCAGCCCCCCGCACCGCTCGCGACTTCGCCCGGATCGAGCTGACTCGCACCATCCTCGAGTGCGCTCGTGGTCAGCTTGCCGAGGTCGGGCCAGGCGAGCTCTCCTTGCGTGCCGTGGCCAGGGAGCTCGGCATGGCGTCCTCCGCGGTCTATCGCTACTTCCCCAGCCGCGACCACCTGATCACGGCGTTACTGATCCAGTGCTTCGACGAGATGGGTGCTGCCGTCGAGGCCGCCGACGCGGCCGTGCCACGCAACCGTTGTCGCAGGCGCTGGTTGGCGATGGCGGCGGCGTCTCGCGAATGGGCGGGGGTCAACTTCCACGAGTACGCACTGCTCTACGGCTCCCCAGTTCCCGGCTACTCCGCTCCGGCCGACACCGTCGTGCCAGCGCAACGTGTACCGCAGGTGCTGCTCAGCCTGATGGCGGATGCCGAGGATGCGAAGCTCGAACTGGGTGCGCCCCGGTTGAAGGTCCCGCGAGCCGTGCGTACGTCGATGGCGCCGATCTCTGAGCTCCTGGGCGGCCGCGTCGGCGACGAACGCCTGATCCGCGCGCTTCTTGCCTGGCCGACCTTGATCGGTCAGATCTCGCTCGAGCTCTTCGGCCACCTCCACGGGGGGGTCCTGGACTACGACGCCCACTTCACCCACCTGATGGAGCGCGTAGCCGACGACCTCGGCCTCACCTGACCAACTGGTCTCGCTGCTCACTGCACGCACTACCCAACACTTGCCAACCGCTGGGACCAGCCAATCGCCTCTGGGCCGGCATCGTCCCGCGCGCTCCGTGCCGGGTAGTTCTCGACGACCACGAACGCAGCCGCTGAGCCGTCGACATCCGGCCGCTTGTCCCAGCCAGGCCAGCCGATCGGGAGGTCGAGCGGGCGGCACGCTTCACGATCACCGCGTCACCGTCCACAAAGACAGCGAGCCGGAGGCCCGGATATCGGCGGTCCCCTGGTCGAGGTCTGCTCGGCGTACCGGCGTCGCGACTCGGGGGTCCACTTGGCCGTGCCCATCGAGTCCTCCGTCGTACACCTGCTCGGCCTTGACGCGTCGGCCGCCGCCAGCGCTGCGCCGTCGGCGAGCGAGTTGCACCCCTGCCGCCGGAGGTACACCGCGGAAGCGTCAACGACCACGCCGACGAGGGGCGACAGAATGACGAAGAAGCCCATGATCAGCAACGAGGTCTGCCGCGTGCGTCGCGCTTCCGGTGGTTGACCCCGCCTGGACCGAGTTTGTGGACACTTTGTGGACACTTGATCAAATCACTAAATGCTTTCAGGCTCGGAATCGGTAGATTCCGAGCCTGAAATTCGTAGCGGGCGGGGGCAGGATTTGAACCTGCGACCTCTGGGCAAGATCGGAGGCCTGTCCCGGACTACTTGAAGACATGGGATCCCTCGGAAAACCTCGGGTTGTTGAGGAGGTTCCCC
>JACCUF010000009.1 GCA_013811975.1 Geodermatophilaceae bacterium
GTTGCAACCAGGCAACCGTGGCCACCACATCTGGACTCCCGGCCAGCACGAGCCGCTCGATCCGGGCACTGTTCTCTGCATCGAGGCGGCCGTCCAACCAGTCCACGACGGCGCCGAACTCTGCAAGTGTGTGGTCTCCTGATGTCATCTCGAACTCCTCTCCCTCCACCAGTGGCGGAGTGGCGGATCGGTGATGCACCTACAGACTGCCGTTCTCACTGGTCCTCCATGGCTGAGCGCAGCCGGTTCAGGCAGCGGGCGCGGGCCGGCCCGATCGTGCCGACGGCCTTCCCCAGGCGTGCGGCGACAGCCTGGTAGGACGGATCGGCGCTGTCCAGGTAGAGCGCATACAGCAGCTGTCGGCATCCCGCGTCGAGGCCGGCCAACCCCTGGTGCAGCCATGCCCGTTGCGTCCATTCCTCATAGGCGTCCACCGGGTCGGGCACGGCGGTGACGGGGTCGGTGCCCGCGTGGTCTGGTCGCTCGAGGGCGAGCAGCTCCCGTTCGCGGCGCCGGCGGTCGATGACCCGCCAGGTCTGACGTCTGGCCACCGTACCCAACCAGGGGACGAGGGACTGGTCGTCGCGTAGTGAGCCGAGACCGGTGAACAGCAGCGCGAATGTCGCCTGTGTGACGTCTTCGGCGTCCTCGGTGCCGAGGCCGTAGCTGCGGGGAATGGAGTAGACCAGCCCGGTGTACGCCGTGACCAGCTCGCGCCACGCCTCAGACTGACCGCCGAGGCACCGCGCCACCAAGCCGGCGTCGGGAGCGCCGGACCGGGCGAAGGAGCGTGCAGCGGCCATCATGCGGCTCACCGTAGACGCGCAAGATGAGACTTTGATGAGAACGAGACACGTCTCTCGCACCCAGCCGCTGAACCACGGACAGACGCGGGGTGACCCGCAACGGTGCTTGTGCGAGTGGGTCTGGGTCTGCCTGCATCAGGGGGAGGACCTGAGCGCACTGGTGCATCAGAGATGAGAACACTGTCATCTGCCACTCATGGCGGACTCATGCAGCACCAGCATGGTTTGACCTAGATGTCCGCAGCCACTGGAGGAACGTATGTCCATGTTCACGCTGGTCCCCGCCGCGCAAAGCCTCGACGAACACCGCCTTCGACGGGCCAAGCAGGCCTATACGACGCGGCACCTCGATCTTGGCGTCGCCCGGTCGCTGATCACGGACGGGTCGCCAGGACTCGGTGACCTGGTGCTCGCGGCCATCGAGTCGATCGGTCAACACGCAAGGATCGAGCAGCGTGATGGGCGCCGGGCCACCCTGTTTCCCGGTGACGAGGTAGTGGTCGCCTATGGGCACCGCTACGCCCCTGACCAGTTCGAGGCCGCCATCCCCGAAGACCTGGGACCGTGCGAGCTGGTCGCCGCGGGAGGGGTCGCGGCTCGAGTGCAGTCCGCACACGGCCGCATGTCCGAGGCGACAAGGCTGACGCCGGTGGGGCTGCTGGCCGATGGGGCCGGTCGACGCCTCAACGTGAGAGACGGCGCGCTGGCGCCGGGACCGAGCTGCCTGCCGCGGAACCGACCCGTCACTGTCGCGGTGGTGGGTGCCTCGATGAATGCGGGCAAGACCACCACCGCCGCGCACCTGGTGCGCGGACTCAGCGCTGCCGGGGTGCGGGTGGGTGCAGCGAAGGTGACCGGGACGGGCGCCGGCGGCGACGTGTGGCTGCTGATGGACTCCGGCGCCTCTCCGGTCTACGACTTCACCGTTGCCGGACTGCCGAGCACCTACCGGGTGGGCGACAAGGAGGTCCGTCGGGTCTTCACCGGCCTGACCGATCGGCTCGCCGCCGACGGATGTGAGGCCATCGTGCTTGAGGTCGCCGACGGTGTCTATCAGCAGGAGACCGCCGCCCTGATGCAGTCCCAGCTGTTCGCCGAGCGGGTGGACGCGGTGGTATTCGCCGCCTCTGACGCGTTGGGTGCCTGTGCGGGCACCGACTGGCTTCGAGCTCGGGGGATGACGCCGTTGGCGTTGTCAGGTGTGCTGTCGTCCTCACCGCTCGCGACGCGGGAGGCCGAGGCGGCGACCGGGCTGCAGGTGTGGGGACTGGAACGACTCGGCGAGGCAGCCAGTACGCGGGCCTTGTATGAAGATCTGCGACGCGGGCGAACCGTGCGAGGTGCCCAGCACGCTTCCGACCCGGACCCAGCCGTCGAGGCGGACTTGGCGCGGTCGACCCTGATCCGAGCGGTCTGAATGCTGCCCCGTCCGCTTGCGCGGTCTCGGCTGAAGCTGTTCGTCATCCTGGTGATGATCGGGGTCGGTCAGGCTGTGGCCGCGATCACCATCGGCTTGTTGGTCCAGCGTGGCTTCGATGTGCTTGTCGCCGGCACGAGCCCGATCACCGCCTCGGTCGCCCTGCCGATCGCCGGTGGTCTGGCGTTGGGCGTCCTGCTCACTGCGGTGCTGCGCGGCGTCGAACGCCTGGTGGCCGAGCTGTTGGGCCAGAGCTACATTCTGGAGGTTCGTGAGGTTCTGTTCACCCACCTCACCCAGGTGCCGGCGCGCGAGCTTGGTCAGCGCAGCCGCGGCAGCATGCTGATGCGATTCGTCGGCGACCTGACCGCCCTGAAGTCCTGGGTCAGCCTCGGCCTTGCCCGCCTCCTCGTCGGTGGCTTGGCGGTGGGACTGTCCACGGCCTTGTTGATGTTCATCAACGTGTCACTCGGGCTCACCGTCGGTGGGGTTCTGGTGTTGGGCGGGCTGGCGACCTGGGCGGTGTCACCCCGCCTGCTGCGCAAGACCCGGCACGCCCGCCGCCGCCAGTCGCGTCTCACTGGCGAGGTCACCGAACGGCTCATGCAGATCGCAGTGCTGCAGGCCTCCGGTCAGGAGCGGCGCGAAGGAAAGCGGGTCAAACGGAAGAGCAGCGACGTTGCCGACGCGATGGTTTCTCGGGCCGGTGCGACCGGTGTCACCCGGGCGGTCGCCGAGGGAACCGCGGCGCTGGCCGCGGTCGCCGCCTTGCTGGTCGGCGCGATCGAGGTCCAGGCGGGACGGACCACCGCCGGCACCGTTGTTGCCGCCGTCAGCATCGCCGGGCTGCTGGCGGGTCATCTCCGCGACCTCGGTCGCGTCGCCGAGTACGCCGCCGGGGCCCGGGTGGCGCGAGAGGCCGCCACCAGGTTCCTGAACATGTCCCCGCTGCCCGACGCTCCCGCAGCACCCGCCATTGACGTCGGTGGGGGTGAGATCTGGGTGAACGACGTCGTCTTGGGCCAGGCGCTGAAGGGGGTGACCCTGCAGGCGCGCGGTGGCCAGACCGTCGCCGTCGTCGGCCCCAACGGGGCCGGGAAGTCCACACTGATGGCGTTGGTCGCCCGGATGGTCGACCCCGACCTCGGACAGGTGTGCATCGACGGCCAGGACCTGAGGACCCGATCCCTGTCGTCGGTACGGAAGGCCATTGGCCTGGCCGGGCCCGACCTGCCGCTGCTGCGAGGCAGCATGGACCGCAACGTCCGCTACCGGCTGCCTCGCTGCGACGACGAGGAGGTGGCACGCGTCGCCGAGCTGTGTGAGCTCCATTCGGTTGCGGCCCAGCTGCCTGACGGGTGGCGCAGTGATGTCGGTGAGGGTGGCTCCCGGTTGTCGGCGGGGCAGCGCGCCAGACTGACGATTGCCAGGGCTGCCCTCGGACGACCTGCAGTGCTGGTCCTGGATGAGGCGGAGGCGCATCTGGACCGGGACGCCGCCGCAGTCGTCGACAGGGTTCTGGCCGATCATGGAGGCACTGCCTTGGTCGTCACCCATCGTCGCGGACTCGTGGAGCGAGCCGACACGGTGTGGTGCCTGGCCGCCGGCCGCGTCGCCGAGGTAGGAACCCCGCAACAGCTCCTCAGCGGGGACGGACCCACCGCTCGCCTGTTCGCCGAGTCCGCCGCCCAGTCGGCTTTCGCAGTTGGTCAGGTCGCCCACGAAGCCCACGCCGACGATGGATCTGTCGACCCCCAGCGAGTGGCTCCGCGGGACGGTGGGTGAGCGCCGATGGAGGGCACGGCATCGGTCGTCGGGTCAGGTCCCAACGGGTTGGCCGCGGCCGTGGTGCTGGCTCGCGCCGGCCTGAGGGTCACCGTCTGGGAGGTTGCCGAGACACCGGGAGGGGCGACTCGCTCGGCACGGAGCCTGGCACCGGACGCTGTCACCGACCTCGGTTCCGCGGTGCACCCCTTCGGGATCGCCAGCCCGCTGTTCAGCCGGCTGCCCTTGCACCGGTACGGGCTGGAGTGGCTGCACCCGAAGGTTCCGATGGCGCATCCGTTGGATGGCCGGCCGGCGGCGCTGCTGGAACGATCCTTGGGCGAGACGTGCCGCGGTCTGGGTCGCGACGGTCGTGCCTGGGCCGCAGTGCACAGATCAGTCGTCCGCACCTGGGATCACATCGTCCCCGGGGTCCTCGGCCCGCTGCTGCGGATTCCCGAGCATCCGGTGGCGATGGCCGCCTTCGGTGCCCGTGGGGTATGGCCTGCCGCGGCCCTGGCGACCGCCGCTTTCCGCGACGAGCCTGCTCGGGCGCTGTTCGCCGGGTCCGCTGCCCACGGCGTCCTGCCGTTGACGCGACCGCTGACGGCGTCGTTCGGCATCCTGTTCGGGGCGGCCGGGCATGCGACGGGGTGGCCGGTGGCGAGAGGAGGATCGCAGGCGATCGCCGACGCACTGGTCGCCGATCTGAACGAGCATGACGGGATCGTGCTGACCGGCGTCCAAGTGAGCGATCTGGCGCAGGTGTGCCCAGCTGACGTCGTGCTGCTGGACCTCACCCCCCGCCAGGTCCTCGCGCTCACTGAGCAGGCCCTGCCGCGCAGCTACGCACGAGCCTTGGCTCGGTGGCGCTACGGCTCCGCGACGTACAAGATCGACTACCTGCTCGACGGGCCGGTGCCGTGGGCCGACGAGCGTGTCCAGGGTGCGGGCACAGTGCATGTGGGCGGCACCCTCGGTCAGCTGTCCGCGGCAGAGGCCGACGTGTACGCCGGACGCCACCCCGACCGGCCGTTCGTGCTGGTGGCCCAGCAGGGCGCTGCCGACCCGAGCCGGGCACCGACAGGCAAGCAGGTGCTGTGGGCCTACGCACACACCCCGCACGGCTCACCGGTACCCATCGGGCACCGCATCGACGCCCAGATCGAACGGTTCGCACCCGGGTTCCGTGACCGCGTCACGGCGCGCCTCGAGACCACACCTGCGGACCTCGAACGCATGAATGCGAACCTGGTTGGTGGTGACATCGGTGGCGGCGCGATGGATGGCCTGCAGCAGGTCTTCCGCCCGGTCCGCAAGGCCGTCCCCTACGCCACCGGTGTCCCGGGCATGTTCCTCTGCTCGTCGTCCACGCCTCCTGGCGGCGGGGTGCACGGGATGTGCGGCTTCCACGCCGCCCGAGCAGCTCTCAAGGATTTGGCGCGGCGCCGACACACGACACCGCAGCCGTCGGGACCGGCGGCGCAGCCCACGACGCACCCACCCGTCGACAGGATCCACCAGTGACCCCCGACGGCAGAGACAAGCTCATGGCCCTGACCGCCAGCGCGGGCCTCCTTGCCGCCGTCCTGACCCCGATCCGGCAGCATTGGTGCGAAGCACCCCGCGACGGGTTCCCGCTGTCCTGCTACCCGATGTTCACCGCCAAACGGCGTCGTCACGGCAGCGTCACCTACCTTCTGGGCACGGACGCGAACGGTGAGCGTCGCCTGCTGCACTACTCCTACCTCGGTGGCGGCGGCCTGAACCAGGTACGCCGACAGCTGCGCCGGATCGTGGCCGAAGGCCGGGCCGATGAGGCTGCCGCCATCGTCGCCGCCGCGTTGGAGGCCACCCCACGCCGACGTGACAGGTACGTGACCCGCGTCCACGTCGTCACCGGCCGCTACCGCTACGGGGACTTCTTCGCCGGGCAGCGCGATCCGGCGTCCGAGGTCGTGCACTCCACCGCCGCCGTCGACAAGCGAGGCACTCTGCCCAGGAGCCTTGACCGGCAACAGCACGACGAGGCCCCGGCGAACGAGGGGATGCAACCATCAGGATGAAGCGAGTGGTGCAGGCGCTGGAGGCACGTGTGCTCCCGGTGGCACCCCCCGTCCGGCCGGCAGTTCTGCGGTTGGTCACGGGGGGCTGGACGGCGTACTACCTGAGCCGCCGCGTCGACATGTTGAGGTCGATCCACCGAGGCGACCCGAAGCTGTTCGATCCGGTCGGGCCGTGCAGACTCCTGAACAGCCCACTGCCGCCACTGCTCGCCGACGGGATCATATATGCCGAGCTGGTTGCCAGCGCGGCCTTCACCCTCGGCCTCAAACACCGGGTGGTCGGGCCAGCCCATGCGGCGCTCCTGCTGTGGACGATGTCCTACCGCAACAGCTGGTCGATGATCTTCCACAACGACAACAACCTTGTCCTCCACACCGCCGTACTCGGCCTCACGCCCACCGCGGACGCGCTCAGCATCGACGCCATCCGCTCCGACGCCCGGCTCGCCCCGGAGCTCCTCGACTGGCGATATGGTCTTCCCTCGACGGTCATCAACGCAGTCACCACCGCCACCTACCTGGTGGCCGGGATCGCCAAGCTCAAAGGTCCGCTCGGATGGTCGTGGGCCGATGGCGAGTCCTTGCGCAGCCAAATCGCCGCGGACGGACTGCGCAAGGAGCTGTTGGGCTCCGGTGCCGCGCCCCTCGGCGTACAGCTGTATGAGCACACCGGACTGTTCCGGCTGCTGGCCACCGGATCTCTGGCCCTGGAGCTCGCTGCTCCCATCGCCTTGTTGGACCGTCGGGTGGCGAAGGCCTGGGCTGCGGGGGCATTCGGGATGCACTGGGGTATCCGTGCACTGATGGGCATTACGTTCCGACACCAGATGTCGGGAGCCATGTTTGCGTCCTTCTTCCCCGTCGACAACCTCCGTACCGAACGGCCTCGGGGATGACCTGTCAGACTGTGGGGCCGCCATAGCGACCTCAGGTTCTGACAAGTCGGCGGGGATCAGAAGTTGATCATGTGTCCGGAGACGCCGTGCACGGCCTCCTTGAGCGCCTCGCTCAGGGTTGGGTGGGCGTGGATGTTGCGAGAGACCTCCGCGGCGGTCAGGTCCCACTGCTGAGCGAGCGTCAGCTCGGGGAGCAGCTCGG
>JACCUF010000020.1 GCA_013811975.1 Geodermatophilaceae bacterium
AGGTTGTTCGAGGGGAGATAGGACAACAGTGCCTTGACGTAGTCGAGCGCATCGGCCTCGTCGTCGGCAAGATAGTGCGCCACACCGGATTTCGTGTTGTGCGTACGCGCTCCGCCCAGATCCTCCAATGTCACGTCCTCGCCGGTCACGGTCTTCACGATGTCCGGGCCGGTGATGAACATCTGGGAGGTCTTGTCGACCATGACGATGAAGTCGGTCAGTGCGGGGGAGTAGACGTGCCCACCTGCGGCGGCACCCATCACCAGTGAGATCTGCGGGATGACACCGGAGGCGTGCACGTTGCGCAGGAAGATCTCGCCGTACAGACCGAGGGAGACCACGCCCTCCTGGATCCGCGCCCCGCCGCCCTCGTTGATGCCGATGACCGGGCAGCCGTTCGTCATCGCGAGGTCGAGGATCTTGACGATCTTCTCGCCGTACACCTCGCCGAGGCTGCCGCCGAAAACGGTGACGTCCTGACTGAACACGCACACCGGTCGACCGTCGACGGCGCCGTACCCGGCAACCACACCATCCCCGAACGGACGCTTCTTCTCCATCCCGAAGACCGTCTGCCGATGCCGGGCGAACTCGTCGAGTTCGGTGAACGAGCCCTCGTCGAGCAGTGCCTCGATCCGCTCGCGGGCAGTCATCTTCCCCAGCTCGTGCTGCTTGTCCGCGCCTCGCGAGTGACCGGCCGCGGTGACCTCGTCGATCCGCCGGCAGAAGTCGGCCAGCTTGCCGGCCGTGGTGTGCAGGTCGGGTTGGCTGTCGCCCGGTTCGGGCGCGGGGCTCGGCTGCGCGGTCACGCGTCGTAGCGTATCGACGTGCCCGAGGCAGCCGATGTCACAGCAATTCGCGGACCACTCGATGCCGACGCAGTACGCCGCGAACTGCGCAGGCGCGGGTCGCGATGGATCACGCTAGAAGTGGTCTCGACAGTCGAGTCCACCAACGCCGCTGGTCTTGCTGCTGCCCGTGACGGCGCTACTCAGGGCCTCGTGCTCGTCGCCGAGGAACAGACCAGGGGGCGGGGACGACTCGACCGCAGCTGGGTCAGTCCCAGGGGTGCCGGCCTCACGCTGAGCCTGTTGCTGCGCCCGACCCCACCCGTCAGTACGTGGGGATGGTTGCCGCTCGCGGCCGGCGTGGCCCTGGCCACCGCCGTACGGGCGCTCTGCGACATCGACGTAGCGTTGAAGTGGCCCAATGACCTCTTGCTCGGACCCGAACAGGCCAAGGCGGCCGGGATCCTCGCCGAGTCCGGCAACGGCGCGGTCGTGCTCGGTGTGGGCGTGAACGTCTCGACGGTCCGCGATGAACTGCCACCGGGTGCAACGTCATTAAGGGCGCAGGGTGCTCCGGTGTCGCGGGAGGCGCTGCTCGTCGAACTGGTTCATGCGCTGGACCTGCGGTACGCCGCTTGGACCCAGGCGCATGGAGACGCCGATCGCAGCGGTCTGTTGGCTGCCTACCAGGAGACCTGCGCCACGCTGGGCAGGGTCGTGACGGTCCATTTGCCGCAGGGCGAGGCGCTGTACGGGACCGCCGTGGCGGTCGACCCTTCCGGGGGCCTGCAAGTACGGACGCTGGACGGCAAGCTGGCCACAGTAGTCGCGGCAGACGTGGTGCACGTACGCCGCGGAGAATGACCCGCAGTTTCGTTCGTGATCTTGACCTTGTGGTGGTTTACGACCGCGTTTCTCGGCGTGTCGCCACCATAAGGTCAAGATCACGCGGGCGTTGCGGACGTAGGCAGCCGGGCATCTGTGCGCCATGCTGACCGGGTGGCCTTCCCCGAGAATCTGCTCGCCGGCGACGAACGCGTCGTGAAGCATCTGCATCCGCACTGGCTGACTGTCTTTGTGCCGGCAGTGCTGTTCATCCTCGTGGTCGGCATCTCGTCGTTCCTCGTGGCGGTGATCCCTGAGGGCGAGGCCCAGGACATCCTGCGGATCGTGGTTCTGGCACTGGCTGTGATCGTCCTGATCCTGCTGGTCGTCATTCCCGTCCTGCGCTGGCGGACGACCCACTACGTGATCACCACGCACCGGGTGATGGTCCGTTCCGGGATCCTGAGCCGGCACGGCAAGGACATCGGGCTGACCAGGATCACCGACGTCTCCTACGCCCAATCACTGTGGGACCGGATCATCGGAGCCGGCACGCTGACGATCGAATCCGCGGGTGAGGGGCCACCGCAGGTGTTCGCGAACATCCCGAACTCCGACGAGACCCAGCAACTGATCAACCACCTCGTCGAAGAGGATGAACAGGATCGGGCCCGGGACAGTGCGCAGTATCTGGGGGAGGCCTATCGCGACCGCGAGGACCCGCCGACCCCGAGAGCCGACTAATTCTCCTCAGTTCCCGTCGACCTCGATGTCGAAGGACACGACGTCGCCATCCACCGCTGTCACGGTGACGAGCACACCGAGGGTCTCCGCACCAGCGGTGAGCTCGCAACGCGTCGTCGCGCCGACCTCCCCCTGGAGGTCTTCGGGGCAGTCCACCGAGTCGGGGCGCTGACCGACCTCGGCCTCGAGTTGGTCGCTGACCTGACTCGCAACGTCGTCGGCCTCGACAACCACGGTGCCACTGCACCCGGTCAGGCCGAGCCAGAGCGCTAGAAACACCGTCACACTCGAAGGCACTTTTCCAGACACCCCGACACCTCCCGTTCGGCCGTGGACTCCGCCCAGGCTCAGCCGAGAAGGTATCGGCCCAGAACTGCGTCGGGCAATGATGTTGGCGGGCCCGAGGTCTTGGTCTGCGCGCGCACTGGTCACCAGCCGAGTTCGGCGCAGCCTTGGTGATCGGCCGGTTCGATCTGCAGCGTGGCGTGCGCGACCCCATGTCGGCTGCGCAGCAGATCCCGCGCCTGGTCCAGCACACCATGGCTGTCGGCGGAATCGTCGGTGACGAGGTGCACGGTGGCAACGTGCATCCCTGACGTCAGCGTCCACAGGTGCAGGTCATGCACGCTCTGTACACCCTCGACAGCGAACAGATCGGCGGTCACGGCGTCCGGGTCGATCCCGGCCGGTACGTGCTGGCCTAGGACAGCAAGCACCTGACGCCCCAACGAGATTGCCCGTACGATCACGAACAGTCCGATCGCGAGGGCGACCACGGTGTCCCAGACCGGCGACCCGGTCACCGATACTAGAAGTCCGGCGACGATGACCCCGACCGAGCCGGCCGTATCGGCGACAACCTCGAAGTAGGCGCCCTTGACGTTGAGGCTCTCCCCGGCACCCGCCCGCAGCATCAACAGGACGACCAGGTTGATTCCTAGTCCGATCGTCCCGACGACAAGCATGGGTCCGGCTGCGACCTCGGCGGCCGCTTCGATCCGGCGTACGGCCTCGACGAGAACGAAGGTCGAGGCTCCCAGCATCAGGAGTACCGCGAACAGCGAGGCGAAGACCTCAGCTCGGTAGGACCCGTAGGTCCGCCTACCGGTCTTGTCGACGCGGGCGGCGATCCGGGTCGCCACCAGAGCCGCACCGAGGGCTACAACGTCGGCGGCCATGTGCCCGGCATCGGAGACCAGCGCAAGGGAGCCGGAGATGAGCCCGTAGACGAGTTCGACGACGAAGAACGTCCCGATCAGGCCGAACGCGACCGCCAGCCGCCAGCGATGGCGGGCGCCAGCATGGCTCTCGGCGGGACCGTGCGACTGGCGGTGCCCACCGTGCGAGTGTCCGTGAGCGCGGCGCTCGCCGCTGTCCACCGGGCTAGCTCTGTTCCGGCCGCGCCGCGGCTATGTGGTGAGCGTGTGTGAAAGCGAGATCGAGCAGCATCCGGACGTGGGCATCGACCAGCCGGTAGCCGGCTCGACGTCCGCTGCGGCGAGCTGTGACCATGCGGTGCCCGCGCAGCAGACGTAAGGCGTGGGAAGCCGCCGACTCACTCATCCCGGAGACCGCCGCGAGGGTCGCAGACACGAAGCTCGCCCGCGAGCATCGCGACCAGCAGGCGCAGCCGGTTTGGATCGGAGTGCAGGTGGAAGATGTCTGCGGTGTCGACCAGCTCGTCCTCGGGCGGCATCCGGTCCAGGACGTCGCTCACCCGTTCCACGTCCACGACCGGCACCACACACCCGTCAACCAGCTACGGCTTGCCGTATGACGATTTGTTCATATGTGCCTCACGATAGCCGATGACTCTGCCCTGAACGTTTGCAGGATTTGGGACCGTCGGCCGCACGTGACGCGCATAACGTGCAGGCTGACGTGCGCGCCGTCGGAGTTTTGTCGGGAGCCGCAGTTAACGTCCGAGTCATGCGGCTGCTGCACACCTCGGACTGGCACATCGGTCGGTCCCTGCACGGGGCAGATCTGCTCGCTGATCAGGAGCGGGT
>JACCUF010000043.1 GCA_013811975.1 Geodermatophilaceae bacterium
AGCAACTACCACTGCAATCTGGCCTGCTCCTACTGCCTGACCGAATCGGCGCCCGGGGTCACCAAACGGGAGCTGACCTCCGAACGGATGATCGAGGTCGCCCATGACGCGGCCGATCTGGGATTCACCGCCCTCGGTGTCACCGGCGGGGAGCCGTTCCTCCTAGCGGACATGGCGCACACGCTCGCCCAACTCGGCTCCATCCTGCCGACCGTCGGACTGACGAACGGCACCCTGTTCACCGGTCGCCGCCTGGCCGCAGCCGAAGAGCTTGCCGGTGCCGACGTGGCGTTGCAGATCTCGCTGGACTCGGCCGACCCGGATGTCAACGACACCGCGCGCGGGCCGGAGAACTTCGCCAAAGTGGTTGCCGCAATCCCGGCGCTGGTCGAGCGGGGGGTCACCGTACGGATCGCGACAACCGGCGAAGAGGCCGACCCAGCCGCGCGACTCCGGCTGTGTGCGTTGCATCGCGATCTCGGTGTCCCGGACGAGGACCACGTGGTCCGGCCGATCATCGCCCGCGGCCGGGCGACCGAGGCCGGGATGGGCGTGGATGTCACCGAGAACGACCTGCCGGCTGAGTTGACGATCACGGCCGACGGGGCGTTCTGGAGTCCGTTCGGCCCCACCGTCGTGGCCGGTCAGCTGGACACCGACCTGCTGGTGACCAGGACCACCGCGCCACTGAGAGTCCCGGCGCAGACGATGCTCGGCCTGCTCCAAGGACGACCGCCTGGTACGGCCAGCACGCTCAACATCCTTTGAGCGTGAGTTCGGCGGCCCGGTCGGGACGCGGCAACAATCTAGTCAGGGACGATGGCGGCATGGGTGTCGAGGTCGGGCCGCAACCGGAGGCAGATCCGCCACGGGTCGGGTGGCCCGCAGAACCCGTTGGGCGGCGACGGGTCGGGGTCGAGATCTGGCTGGTTCTCGGGCTCTCCCTCGGTCAGTCGGCGGTGTACTCGGTCGTCAGCCTGATCGACAAGTTCACCCGTGGCCCGATCCGCGACCAGACCGCGACCCTCAACGCACCGCAGAGTCCCCGGCCCTATCTCGACCTGACCTACCAACTCCTCGGCATCGGATTCGCGCTCGTACCAGTCGGCCTTGCCCTGTTCTTCCTCACCGCCTCCGGCCGAAATGCGCTGCAGACCATCGGGATCGACGCCACGTCGCCCTGGCGGGACGTCGGGATCGGCGCCGCGCTAGCTGCATTGATCGGCCTGCCAGGCATCGGGCTGTACCTGCTCGGCCGGGCTCTCGGCGTGACTGTCAACGTCGTAGCAAGCGGCCTGGACGCCTACTGGTGGACGATCCCGGTGCTGATTCTCGCGGCCGCACAGAACTCTCTGCTCGAAGAGGTCGTGATGGTCGGCTACCTGATGACCCGGCTGCGTGATCTCGGTTGGACGGCAACGGCGATGATCGTGAGCAGCGCTGCGCTGCGCGGCTCCTATCACCTCTATCAGGGCATCGGGCCGGGGCTGGGCAACTTCGTGATGGGGCTGATCTTCGGCTACTGGTTCCACCGAACCGGCCGGGTGGCGCCGCTGATCGTGGCCCACGCCCTGCTCGACATCGTGGCCTTCGTCGGGTACGCCCTGTTCAAGGACGTCTTGAGCCTGGGCTAGCCCTGGTCAGCCGAGCGGATGGCTGGCCTCGCCAAGATCGCACGTACCCTGCCGTGGTGACCGTGCTTGGCGCCGAACGTGGCTTCTCCTTCGCCGATCCATACGCCATTGCCCTGGTGTTCGCTGGGATCGCCCTGTTCGCGGCGATCGGGGCGCTGTCCCACCAGCGTGAGCGGGCGTTCTCGGCAAGCCTGATCTACCTCGGACTCGGGCTCGCCGCGGCGGTGATCATCGAGCTTCTGGGCGTGCAATGGGTCGCCCCGATCCGCGACGCGTCACTGATCGAGCATCTGTCCGAGTTCGCGGTCATCGTGGCGCTGTTCGGCACCGGGCTCAGACTCGAGCGGGCCCTCCATCCGCGCGGATGGGGCTCGGTGGGGCGACTGCTCGGGATCGTCATGCCGCTGACCATCGCCGCCGTTGCGCTGTTCGGTACGCAGGTCATGGGGCTCTCGCTCGGCGCGGCGATCATCCTCGGGGCGGCCCTGGCGCCGACCGATCCCGTGCTGGCCGGTGATGTCGGCGTGGGTCCGCCCGGCGATGAGGATGAGCACGAGCCGAGGTTCGCGGTGACCGCCGAAGCCGGGCTCAACGACGGTCTGGCCTTTCCGTTCGTGTTCCTCGGCGCGTTCGTCGCGGCCGAGGGCGGATCCGACTGGCTCTGGGAGTGGCTGGCCGCCGACGTCGCCTACGCGATTCTCATCGGGGTCGCGTTCGGCGCCGCGGGCGGGTACGCGATCGCCGCCGGCATCGTGTGGTTGCGCGATCGGCGGCTGATGACCGACGCTCTGGACGGCTGGATCGCGGTCGCCGCCGTACTGCTCGTCTACGGCCTGACCGAGGTCGCCGGCGCCTACGGCTTCCTCGCCGCGTTCGCGGCCGGCATCGGTTTTCGTCGTTACGAGTACGGGCACAAGCTCAACCGTGGGGTGCATGACGGCGCCGAAGTCGTCGAGAAGTTCTGCGAGCTCGGCGTGATCCTGCTGCTCGGCTCGATGGTGACGACGGCCGGCGTGCGTGAGGTGGGCTGGTCCGGTTGGCTGCTGGTGCCGGTGCTTCTGCTCCTCATCCGACCGTTGGCAACTGCCGTTGCATTTCTCGGCTCGTCGATGCCCGCTCGCGAGCGCGCCTTCATCGCCTGGTTCGGCGTCCGGGGCATCGGCTCGCTCTACTACGTGGCCGTTGCACTCGGATTGGGCATCCTGTCCGTCGACGAATCACGGACCCTGTTCTGGACCGTGGCCGCGTGCATCATCACCTCAGTCGTCGCTCACGGCGTCACTGCCTCACCCCTGAGCCGGCGGCTGCTCCCCCCGCCGAAGGAATCGTGAGACCTAGGCGTGGAGTAGCTCCTCCACCCTCCGACTGCGCCCCCACGTCCCGCCAGCATTGCACCCGTTCTGTTCGCTTTCCCCCTCACGCATCAGGTGCAATGCGGGCACTACGGGTGCATTGTGGGACCGTTCGGTGAGCGCGGAGAGCCGACTTGTACGCCGTTGTCCCATAGCGTCGTCCGAAGCAGGAAGCCGGCTTCCTCGCCGACCACATCGCTGGCCAAGGCGATCAACCGCGCAGTGAAGGCCGGCCCGTGCGGCTCCTCGTCGGCGGTGTCAGCGAGGTGGTGGGCCAGCTCGTGCAGGATCACCAACTCTCGTAGGGCCCACGCCCGGTTGCCGGCATACAGTGGTACGGCAAGGACCGCGCCGAGGCGCTGATAGTCGGCCTGCTGCTGACCGCTGCGCTCTCGTACGGCGACCGGTACCGCCGCCCGCGGCCAGCACGCTCCTACCGTGGGCATGGCCAGTACCGCGTCGACATATCGCTGCACCGACTCGAGCGTGGCGAAGTGCCGTTCGACGGGCAGGGTCAGCCGAGAACCAGCCACCTCGACCACCGGGAACTCCGCTGATCGGTCGAAGATCCGGTGCACCAGGTTCTCCGCCTCGTACACCTTCGCCCGCTGACGATCGCGCAGCGCCCGGGTCCCCGGGCCCGAGCCGATCACACCTGTATCGACTCCGCGGGCCTCGACGCCGCCTAGCTGACTGCCGTCCGCGTCGGACCTCGCGACCTCCACCACCCCTCCGATCACTCACTTTGCCCAAGTCGCCGGTCGGAGATCACGCGCCGATCCGGCGTTGTTCTCCGCCGATCGCCTTTTCCCCGCCGAGCCTTGCGCTACGTCCGGCCTTGTCTCCAGCGCGTTGGGAAAGCTCGGAGTATCCCGCCCTGGAACTGCTGGCCCGCCACGAACCGCGGGCCGTGGAGGTGGCCCGGTAGTGATCGGCGAGTTCGACCTCTCTGGCCCGGAGCACCATCTCGACGCCGGTCCCCTGGTCCTGCGCGACCGCCTGCTGCTGGGCCGATGTCTTGGCCGCAGCAAGGCGCTTGCCGATTCGTACCGCAAACCCGAACTGGAAGTTGATCCGGGCGGTGCTGGGATGGACCGGGCGCTCCTGTTCGACGTAGTCGTAGCGCATGTTGCCGGCCCAGTAGCGGTACCGGCCACTGCCCTCCACCCGAACCTGGCGGGCGACCAACTCCTCTGCGTACCGGCCGGACTTGATGTAGGCATCCGAGGCCCGGACCATCTGCACCACCAGCGACGCGTACAGAGCCTCGGCGGCATCGATGTCGGTGTCGAACCCGTAGGCGAAGACCCGGCTGGAGTTCGCCGCGATGTCACAGGTCAGGTTGTTTGCCCGGCCGATCTCGAGGAACAGCTGGACGTAGGTCTTCAGGCCGCGCTTGCCCGGTTCACCGATCGAAACCGTCCGTTGGGTCGGGGTCGGCCGTTTCTCGGTGGCAGTGATGTGCGTGCGGGCAACAGCCAGGTCCACCGAGGACAGGGTGGCCAGCCGCTGGGCCGCCTGCAGATAGGCGTCAGCCTCGTGCTCGTTGTCGGTCGACTCGGCCTTGCGTAGCAGGGCGGCGATCTTGGCCAGGTACTTGTCGCTCATGGCTCCCATTCTGCGGATCGGCTCCGACATCGCTGCGATCGACCCGCCGGGCCAGTTGATCATCGGAGAATCGGGGGTTGTTCGGCCAGAAACCCCTCACTTTGCCGATGATCAACTGGTCAAGCGCAATCATGGGTCATGGTGAGTCTTCCGGCGATCGACCAGCTGCGCTCCCGGCTGCCTGCGCTGATGCTGCTCGACGAGCAGCGGCTACGTCGACGGCTGGACCAGGCGTGCTCGACGAAGGACTCAGCGCTTCGGGAGCGGCTGACGGCCCAGCTCACCGCGGAGATCGAGAAGGCCGAGGTACGGACGCAACGCCGCCGTACCTCCGTGCCGCCGCTCACCTATCCACCGGAACTCCCGGTCAGCCAGGCCCGAGCAGACCTGGCCGCCGCGATCGCCGCGCACCAGGTCGTCGTCGTGGCCGGTGAGACCGGATCGGGCAAGACCACCCAGCTGCCCAAGATCTGCCTCGAACTCGGCCGGGGTATCCGCGGCCTGATCGGACACACCCAGCCGCGCCGCCTGGCCGCTCGTACGATCGCCGCCCGGATCTCCGACGAACTGCACACACCCCTGGGCGCAACCGTTGGCTGGAAGGTCCGATTCACCGACGACGTCTCCAGCGACACCCTCGTCAAGCTGATGACCGACGGCATCCTGCTGGCCGAGATCACCCGCGACCGGCTGCTGAGTCAGTACGACACGCTGATCATCGACGAGGCGCACGAGCGCAGCCTGAACATCGACTTCCTGCTCGGGTACCTGGCCGAGATCCTCCCCCGCCGGCCCGATCTCAAGGTCATCATCACCTCGGCCACGATCGACCCGGGCCGCTTCGCCGCTCACTTCTCCGTCATCTTGGGCACGCCGGTGCCGGTGGTCGAGGTGTCCGGCCGGACGTACCCGGTCGAGGTCCGCTACCGGCCGGTGATCGACCCGGACGACCCCGATGCCGACCCGGACCGCGACCAGTTGCAGGCAATCCTGGACGCCATCGACGAACTCGCCGACGAGCCCGGCTCCGGCGACGTGCTGGTCTTCCTCAGCGGCGAACGCGAGATCCGGGACACCGCCGAAGCCCTTCGCGGCCGGCTGACCGGCACCGCCGGAACACCACCCGGGACACCTGGCGCACTTGGGGGCACCGAGATCGTGCCCCTGTACGCGCGACTGTCCGCTGCGGAGCAGCACCGCGTCTTCGCCCCACACACGGGGCGACGAATTGTGTTGGCCACCAATGTTGCCGAGACGTCGCTGACCGTGCCCGGAATTCGGTACGTCGTGGATCCCGGCGCGGCACGGATCTCCCGGTACAGCCACCGCCGAAAGGTGCAAAGACTTCCAATCGAACCCATCTCGCAGGCCTCGGCCAACCAGCGCAAGGGGCGTTGTGGCCGTACGTCGGACGGCATCTGTATCCGGCTCTACACCGAAGCCGACTACGAAGCCCGGCCCGAGTTCACCGACCCCGAGATCCTGCGCACCAACCTCGCCTCGGTGATCCTGGCGATGACCGCGCTCGGGATCGGGGACATCGCAGCGTTTCCGTTCCTGGATCCGCCGGACCGGCGCACGGTCGCCGACGGCGTCGCGCTGCTCGAAGAACTGGGCGCCTTCGAGCCGGCGCGGGCTGTCAATGCCGGCCAGCCGGGCCAGACCGCTGCACGCAACCGATTGACTCCGATCGGTCGGCAACTCGCCACGCTTCCAGTTGATCCGCGCTTTGGCCGGATGATCATCGACGGCGACCGCAACGGATGCCTGCACGAAGTGCTCGTCATCGTCGCGGCTCTGTCCATCCAGGACCCTCGCGAGCGTCCCGCAGACAAGCGACCCCAGGCCGACCAGACGCACGCCCGCTTCGCCGATCCCGCGTCGGACTTTCAGGCGTTGCTCAACCTGTGGAACTATCTCGGAGATCAACAAAAGGTGCTGTCCGGCAACCAGTTTCGTAAGCTGTGCCAGCGCGAGTTCCTGCACTTCCTGCGACTGCGTGAATGGCAGGACCTGCTCAGTCAACTCCGCCGGGCCACCCGGGACCTGGGCCTGAAGATGAGCAGCGCACCCGAGGACTCCGCCGGTATCCACCGCTCGCTGCTGGCCGGATTGATCACCCATATCGGGGTACGCGAAGGCGATCGGGACTACCTGGGCGTACGGAATGCGCGCTTCGCGATCTGGCCGGGTTCGGCGCTGGCCAAGAAGCCGCCGCGCTGGGTGATGGCCGCTGAGCTGGTCGAAACCGCACGGCTTTTCGGCCGTACGGTCGCCCGTACCGATCCCGAAAGCATCGAGAAGCTGGCCGCCCATCTGGTCGTGCGGACCTACAGCGAGCCGCGCTGGGACGCCAAGCGTGGTGCCGTCATGGCTGTCGAGCGGGTCACCCTGTACGGCGTACCGCTGATCGCCGGGCGGCAGGCCAACTACGGCTCGATCGACCCTGCTCTGTCCCGGGAACTGTTCATCCAACACGCTCTCGTCGAAGGCGACTGGACCACGCAGCATGCCTTCTACGGTCACAACCAACGCCTGCTCGAAGACGTCGAGGCACTCGAGGATCGGGTTCGCCGGCGCGACATCCGGATCGACGACGAGGCGCTGTTCGATCTGTACGACGCCCGGATCGGCCCGGATGTGGTGTCCGGGAGGCATTTCGACAGTTGGTGGAAGCAGACACGACGGGTCCAACCCGACCTGCTGACCTTTGACCTGGCCATGCTGACCAATGCCGCCGGCCCCGGGGCGATATCAGATGATGCCTTCCCCGAGGCGTGGACCTCCGGCGCACTGCGCCTGCCGTTGTCCTACCGCTTCGAACCCGGAGCCGTCGATGACGGTGTGACTGTGGACGTGCCAGTGGCCGTGGTCAATCAACTGTCCGGGGATGCGCTGAGCTGGACCGTTCCCGGGATGCGCGAGGAACTGGTGACCGCTTTGCTTCGCACGCTGCCGAAGGCTTTGCGCCGTAACCTGGTTCCGATCCCGGACACCGTCCGCGCCGTTCTTCCCTACCTCGACCCGCAATCGCCCCTCTTACCGGGACTCGAACGTGAGATTCGGCGACTGGCCGCGCTGGACATCCCGCCGGATGCCTGGCAGCCCGATGCGATTCCGGCGCATCTGCGGGTGACGTTTCGGATCGTCGACGAGCACGACCGACTTCTTGCGCAGGGCAGGGATCTCGCCGCTCTGCGCGGTCAGGTCGCGCCGCTAATCGAGGCCACCGTGCGGCAAGGTGCCGACGACCTGCTGCGAAGCGGTCTGCGCGACTGGACGTTCGGCACCCTGCCGCGTTCCCGGGAGGTCGACAGCAGCGGCCACCGGCTGGTCGTCTACCCGACTCTGGCCGACGATGGCGACTCGGTCAGCGTGCGAGTGGTCGACTCCCCGTACGAGCAGGCGGCCGGGATGCGGATCGGCGTACGACGGCTGCTGCTGATGACGATGCCCAGCCCGACCGCGGCGATCGGCAGGGGCCTGTCGACCCGAGACGGCCTGTTGCTCAGGCTCAGCCCGTACCCAAGTATTCAGGCACTCATCGAGGACTGCGCGGCCTGTGCCGTTGATGATCTGATCACGGCCAACGGCGGGGTGCCCTACGACGAGACCGGTTTCCGAGCGCTGCAGACGGCTGTTCGCGCGCAGTTTCGCGCCGCGGTCACCGACGTGCTTGCCCGGGTCATCGAGAGTCTGCCGATCGCGCGAGATGTCGAGGCCGTCCTGGCGGAGGCACCAGGCCGACACGTACCGGTCGCAGCGATCCAGGACCTGCAGCGACAGCTGGCCGGGCTGATCCATCCGGGCTTCATCGACTCGATCGGCGGCACTCGGTTGAAGCACCTACCTCGTTATCTACGGGCGATGCTCATCCGGCTGGCGGCCCTCCCGAGGGAGGCCGCACGCGATGCCGCCTGGCAGGCAACTGTCGAGTCGCTGACCGCCGAGTGGCAACAACTGGTGGACACCAAACCTGGCTCAGGCGCCCTCGACGCCGATCTGGATACGATCCGCTGGATGCTGGAGGAGCTGCGGGTCAGCTTTTTCGCCCAGTCTCTGGGCAGCGCCGGTCCGGTGTCGGAGAAGCGGATCGTCAAGGCCATGGACGCCATCTCCGCCTGACAGCACCACGGAAGTTGATCATCGGAACTGGGGCGGGTTTTGCCTGACTTCCGGCGATTAACCCCTGCACCTCCGATGATCAATTCGAGTAGGTGCGGCGGGGAGCCGTCCGGGCGGGGATCATCGGGGCATGACGGTGCCGCGGCGCGAGGGACCGCACTCGGTCGCGACCGTTCCACCGGCGTCGGCCAAGCCGCGACGAATGTTGTTTCGTCGGGCTGGGCGGCGTACGAACGTGGCCTTGTTCGTCGCCCTGGTGGGCTCGTTCGTCACCGGGTGGCTGGCCTTCGGTATAGGCGCACCGGTGCCGGCATCCATCACGTCAGTCACCCACGGCGTGACCGGCCTTGCGCTGGTGGTGCTGATCCCGTGGAAGAACACCGTCGTCGGCCGGGCACCCCGCAAGGCCATCGCGAGCCTGACCCTGCTCGGTGTCCTCGTGCTCTGCGTGGTCGCGGGGATCGTCGCGGTCCTCGGCGGTTTCCGGACGTACGCGGGTCTGACGCCGATGCAGTTCCATGTCGGAGCAGCACTGATCGCCGTACCGCTGATCGGCTGGCATGTCGTAGGCCACCGTCGCCGTCAAGGACCACGCCGCACCGATCTGTCCCGTCGGCAGCTCCTACAGACGGCGGGACTGGCGGCCGGCGCGGGAGCGGCCTATCTCGTCGTCGAGGGTGCCGGGCGGCTGAGCGGCTCCCCAGCCGCCGACCGTCGCCAGACCGGGTCGCACGAACTCGACCCCGAGCAGATGCCGGTGACGATCTGGCTGTTCGACGACGTCCCCGCCCTCGAGCCGACCGAACACGTGGTCAGGGTCGATCAGCAGTCATTCACGTCCGCGGCGCTGTCGCAGCGGCCGGAGGCGTCCGAGTTCGAGGCGACCCTGGACTGTACGAACGGCTGGTATGCGACGGCACCCTGGCGCGGAGTGCGCCTCGCCGACCTGCTCGACCCGGGCCGGGTTCGCGGCGCACGCAGCATTCGGGTCACCAGCACGACCGGGTACGCCCGCATCTTCCCCGTACGAGACGTCGACCTGCTGTGGCTGGCCACCGAGTTGAACGGACGTCCCCTCACGGCCGGACACGGAGCCCCGGTACGCCTGGTCGCTCCCGGACGTCGTGGCTTCTGGTGGGTGAAGTGGGTCGACACGGTCGAACTGAGCGAAGACCCCTGGTGGTGGCAACTCCCCTTCCCCGCCCAATGACCCTGATCCCCGACCCCGGTCCCGCATCGCCGGCCCGCAGTTTTCGCGATAACGGCGCGATTGACCGCGTCAAACGCGCAGTTTTCGCGATAGCGGCGAGATGGGGGCCCTAAGCGGTATTCGGCAGTGGACCTAGGCTGGGGCGTTGTGTCCCTTCCTGCCCTCCGCTCCTGGCAGCGGGCCGCGATGGAGTCCTACCTCGAGGCCAGGCCGCGCGACTGGTTGGTGACCGCGACACCCGGCGCCGGCAAGACGACCTACGCCCTGGCCACCGCACGCCAGCTGTGGGATTCCGGGGTCATCCGGCGAATTGTGGTCGTCACCCCTACCGATCATCTGCGCAGCCAGTGGCGGGGCGCTGCGGTACGGGCCGGGTTCCGGCTCGACGCCGTACCCAACGGTGAACGCCTCCCCGCCGATGCCCATGGAGCCGTCGTCACCTACGCCCAGGTCGCGGCGCAACCCGCGCTGCACCGGGCCCGGACCAACGGCCGGGCGACCTTGGTGATCTTCGACGAGATCCACCACGCCGGGGATGCGATGTCGTGGGGTACCGCGGCGGTCGATGCCTTCGAACCCGCCAGACGGCGGCTGTCGATCACCGGTACGCCGTTTCGCAGCGACCAGGCCCGCATCCCGCACATCCGCTACGACGCCGCATCCGATGGCGGGTCGGTCTCGGTGGCCGACTTCACCTACGCCTACAAGAACGCGCTGGCCGACGGAGTCGTACGTCCGGTGCTCTTCGCCGCGTACTCCGGGGTGTCCCGCTGGGAGAACTCCGCGGGCGCCGTCCTCGAAGCCACGCTCGGCGACCACGACCTGTCCCGGATCACCGAGCAG
Source organism: Geodermatophilaceae bacterium (assembly GCA_013811975.1). Lineage (GTDB taxonomy): Bacteria > Actinomycetota > Actinomycetes > Mycobacteriales > Geodermatophilaceae > JACCQS01. The sequence goes on from JACCUF010000043.1 coordinate 10,773, forward strand.
GCCGCCTGGCGAACGGCGCTGAGCCCCGACGGCGGCTGGATCCCGCACGTGCTGGCCGCCGCCGATCACCGGCTCGACGAACTCCGAGCGGGCCGGATGCCTGATGCCGGCGGCCTGGTCCTGGCCTCCAATCAGGAGCACGCCCGCGCGTACGCCGATGTCCTGCTCCGCCTGACCGGCACCAAGCCAATGCTCGTGCTCTCCGACGAGCCGGACTCCTCCAAACGGATCGAATCCTTCACCGACGATCCCGACCAGCGGTTCCTGGTCGCCGTACGTCAGGTCGCCGAGGGCGTGGACATCCCACGACTGGCAGTCGGCGTGTACGCCACGAGTGCTTGCACCGCACTGTTCTTCGCCCAAGCAGTGGGAAGGTTCGTACGGTCGCGGCGCCGCGGTGAGACAGCGACGATCTTCCTTCCGGCCGTACGCAATCTGCTCGCGCTCGCGGCCAAACTCGAGGAGGAGCGCGACCACGTCCTGGTACCCAAGCAGTCCGCTGTGGAGGATGTCGCTGGGTTCGAGAAGCGAGCCGACCGACTCGAGCCGACCGGAGCGTTCACCGCACTGGAGGCCAGCGCGGAGTTCGCACACCTGGTGGCCAGCGGCGCGGCCCATACCGGCACCGCGGGAGTCAGTGAGGACGACGCCGACTTCCTGGGCCTGCCGGGGCTGCTCACCGCCGACCAGGAAGCAACGCTGCTGCGCTCTCGTGACGAGCGGGCCCGACGAGTCGCGAAGGGATCCCGGCGGCTCACGATCGACGGGGACCCGCTGGGCCTATCGAGGGCCGCCCGCATGACCGACGACCTGGTCGACCCGATGCTCGTGCGCCGAGCACTGGCCACAGCGGTGTCCGAACGCGCTCAGTCCACCGGCCAGGCGCACGCCGACGTCTACGCGGCACTGATGCGGTTGGTTCCTGGGCCGCGCAGCGCCGATGCCACCGTACGCACGCTGAAGGCGCGCCTGGCCGCCCTCGCCCAGCTCTGAAGCCACCCGCAACCGCGCAACCGCGCAACCGCGCGTACGGCATCATTGGCGAGGTGCTCTTCCACATCTGCACCGATCAGGAATGGCAACGGGCACGGGTCGCCGGCTCTTACCTCGCCGAGGCACTAACCCAGGACGGTTTCGTCCATTGCTCGGACCCTGGGACCGTGCACCTGCCGGCGAATCGTCTATACGCCGGTCGCAACGATCTGGTCCTGCTGCAGATCGATCCGGCTCGCGTGTCCGTGCCGGTCAAGTGGGAGCCGGGCCTCGACGAGGATCCGGCCGGACCGTGGTTTCCGCACATCTACGGCGAGATCAACCTTGACGCCGTCGTCGCGGTGCACCCTTTCGTGCTCAACCAGGGCGGCCGCTTCACCCCTGTACAACCCGACCTGACGCCACCTGCCTGAGTCCCGGCGCAGACTCCTGTTGATCATCGGCAAAGGAGGGGTTTGCGTCGCTTTAACCCCCCGCTTTGCCGATGATCAACAGCTGGACGCCAGAGGCGGTAGACGGGGTCGGACTTACTCAGTCCGCCAGTCTAGCGGCGGAGTAGGTGTCGGCGTAGGCCAACACTTCGGCGACGTAGCTGGACGAGCGGTTGTACCGCGTGATCGCCACCGTCAACTCCGTACGGTCGGTGAGGTCGGCCGGCGCAGCGCCGCATAGGTAGGCCGCGGCGCCGAGGGTCGCGTCGAAGATGTTGTGTGGGTCGCTCGTACCGTCGTCGTTGCCGTCCCTGCCCCACCGCGCCCACGTCTGCGGGAGGAACTGCATCGGACCGACGGCTCGGTCGTACTCGAGGTCGCCGTCCAAAATGCCCCCGTCGGAATCCGGGAACGGCGTGATGTTGCCACCGACTCCGGACCCGTCCAGCCGCGGCCCGATGACCTGTGGGGTCACGTCGCCGTTGGCGGTTAGCGTGCGTCCGCCGGCGTGAGCGGACTCAACCGCGCCGACGCCGGCCAGGATCGACCAGCTCATACCGGAGCAGTTGGGAGCCGACTCCGCGATTCGGGCCGCCGCGTTGACGTAGGCATCCAGCACCAGCGGCGGTACGGGTCGGGCCGCCGCGTCACTTCGGGCATCCCGCACAGGGGATCCGAGCGCGTTGACCGAGATTGCGGCCAGCACGCCGATCACGACGGCGCCGAGCAGTACGCGCAGCCACCGGATCACTTCCACCACTGTACGAGCCGCCAATCCGCCGTGATGGCCTGCGGCGGATCAGCTGAGCAGGGCCGGGAAGGGGTTGTGCTCGGTGGTCCAAGCGTGCACCCGTACGGCCTTGCCGATCTCTATCCGCGGTATCTGCCCCACCCCGACTACCCGCACCGCGCAGCTGACTCCGAGCCTTTCCTTGAACGCTCTCGCCAGCGTTGTCCCGAGTCCTGTTGCGGCCTCGCTGCCGAGGTCGTCGACCACCGGCTCGGCCAGCACGGTCACCGACGGCATCTCACCGCGGCGATCGATGACGATGGCATACGACGTTCCGATGCCCTCGTCCCCGAGCAGGACAGCCTCGATCTCGGACGGATAGACGTTCACCCCTCGGATCACGAGCATGTCGTCGCGCCGACCCAGGATCCGCGACATGCGGACCAGCGTCCGCCCGGTTCCGTCCGGCTGACGGTGCAGCGACGCCAGATCACCGGTGCGGTAGCGCAGCACCGGGAGGGCCTCCTTCGTCAGAGTCGTGAACACCAACTCGCCGACCTCACCGTCGGCCACCTCGTGCCCGGTCTCGGGATCGAGGCACTCGACATAGAAGTGGTCCTCGTTGACATACATCCGGTGGTCGGACTCCGCGGTCTCGAAAGCGACACCGGGACCGACCACCTCGCACAACCCATAGATGTCCAGCGCGGTGAGCCCCAGGCGTGCCGATAGCTGGGTCCGCATCGACTCACTCCAAGGTTCCGCGCCGAAAATGCCGGCCCGCAACGGGTTGTCCTCCGGCGCGATGCCACGTGCGGCAAGGGCGTCGGCGATCGTCGCTGCGTACGAGGGTGTGCAGACCAGGATCTCGGGCTCCAGGTCCATGATCAGCTGGACCTGCCTCGCCGTCTGCCCGCCGGAAATCGGAATGACGTTGGCACCCAAAGCCTCTGCCCCACCATGTAGACCCAGTCCACCCGTGAACAGGCCGTACCCGTACCCGTTGTGGACCATCGTTCCGGGGCCGGCGCCGGCTCCGGCGAGCACTCGCGCGTTCACTTGACGGAAGATGTCGAGGTCGTTCTCGGTATAGGCCACGATCGTCGGCCGCCCGCTTGTACCGCTCGTGGCGTGGATCCGGCGCAGGTGTGAACGCGGTACCGCAACGGCCTTCAGAGGGTACTGATCCCACAGGTCCGGTTTGCTGATGGTAGGGATCGAGGCGAGATCATCGATCGTCAGATCGACGTCCACAGCGGACAGTTGTCGTCGGTAGAAGTCGTTAGCACCCTTCAATCGGAGCACTTGGGCACGCAGCCGCTCAGTCTGCAGGGCTCGGCGTCGCTCGACGGGCATCGATTCGGCTACCGCGTCGAACATCATCGGCCCTCCAAGGATGCGGTCCCTCGGGACGGAGTCAGTCCGTGCATGACCAAGGCCACCACGGCGTCTGGAATGTCCGTCGCGTCCGGACCGCGCTCGGGGCGGTACCACTCGCTGACCGAGTTCACCATGCCGAAGATCAGCTTGGTGGTCAGTGCTGGGTCGAGTCCTCTGGTCACGGACCCGTCGGTCAATGCTCTCCCGACCAGCTCGACCACGCGGGCGTCGAACTCCCGACGCCGTTGCAGCGCATCACGTTCGACTCGGGAGTTGCCTCGCAGCCGCAGGAGCAGTGTGACGTAAGGGAGTTCGCGCATCAAGGTCTCCACCGATCGGCGCACGACGGTGGCCAACTGGTCCAGCGAATTTGCCTGCGGATCGACATGGTCGAGGATGCTGAACAGTGCGTTCAGGGCGCGGTCCAGGGCGCGTTGCAGGAGATCTTCCTTGCCCGCCACGTGGTGATAGATCGAGGACTTGCCGATCCCGGCCGCAGCGGACAGGTGCTCCATCGTTGTGCCGTCATACCCGCGCGCATTGAAGACGCTGACGGCGACGGTCAGCAGCGACTCGGTGTCGTACGGGCGACGCTGTCCTGCCTCAGTCCGGCGCGGCGCGGTCATCCGAGTCACCCTAGCCCGAACGAACGTTCGGGTGGGGCGCTGGTGGACGGCGTTGATGCGGGCCAGCAAATTGCCGGTTCGCAAAGACTCAGCCGGGCTCGGAGAGGCCGATCAGGTCCGCCGTCATGGCCATCGAATACTCGAAGAACGGCTCGGTGGGATCGACGCTGCCCACGAAATGGCCGTACAGCTCCAAGCTGATCATCCCGAGCAACTGGCTGAATCCGTAGAACACCAGACCCAGGACGTGCTCAGGCACGTCGGCGGCGAACGTGCTGGCCACTGATCTCAGCTGAGTCTCGAGCCGCCGAGGTATCGCTGGCTGCGGCGCGGATCGAGCCAGCAACGCTCCCGACAGGACCGCATCGCTCACGACGTCGAGGAAGAGCAGCATGACGCGCGCGGCCGGCTCGATGGTCTCTTGGGGCGCCAAGTACCCGGG
>JACCUF010000110.1 GCA_013811975.1 Geodermatophilaceae bacterium
GCACTCCCCTGCCGCGAGTACCCCTCTCCCTAGACTGCGCAACGCGCGGGAGTGGTGTAACGGCAGCCACGCCAGACTTAGGATCTGGTGCCTTCGGGCGTGGGGGTTCGACTCCCCCCTCCCGCACCGACCCGGGACGACGTCAAGTGCCGCTGAGTTCTTGTCTCACTATCGGAACGAGGGCGCGAAAGGCCTTGCCGCGATGGCTTATCGCGTCCTTGGCCCCCGGTGACATCTCTGCGGCCGTCATGGTCTCTCCCTCGCCGACAAAGATCGGGTCGTACCCGAAGCCGCCCCCGCCCCTGGGCTCGCGAATCATCCAGCCCCGCATCTCGGCTTCGAGCACCTGCTCCCGACCGCCCGGCACAACGAAGGCCGCGGCGCAGACGAAGGCGGCGCCGCGCTGCTCGTCCGGGACGTCCGAGATCTGGGCGAGCAGCAACTCAAGGTTCGCGACGTCGTCGCCGTGCCTGCCTGACCACCGCGCCGACAACACACCCGGCATCCCGTTCAGTGCGTCCACGGTGAGTCCCGAGTCGTCGGCGACAGCTGCCAACCCGGTCGCGGCAGCCGCATCGCGGGCCTTGGCCAACGCGTTCTCTGCGAATGTGGCGCCGGTCTCCGGCGCTTCGTCGTAGGCCGGGAGGTCATCGAGTCCGAGCACCTCGACGTCGACGACCGGTCCCAGGATTCGCCGCAGTTCGGCCAGCTTCTTGACGTTACGGGTCGCCAGCACCAGTTGGCCCATCAGATGATGCGGTCAGGAAGCAAGGGCGCGCTGTTGCGCCTGCGTCAAGGTCGCGCAGCCGGCCACCGCCAGATCGAGCAGGACATCGAGCGTGGCGCGGTCGAAGACGACACCCTCGGCCGTGCCCTGGACCTCGACGAAGTCCCCGCCGCCGGTGCAGACGATGTTCATGTCCGTGTCGGCCGAAACGTCCTCGACGTACTCCAGGTCCAGCCGCGGTTCGCCGTCGACGACACCGACGCTGACCGCCGCGACCGAATTGTGCAATGGATCGGGCTTGGCGAGCTTTCCCTTTTCACCGAGCCAGCTCACGGCATCGGCAAGAGCGACGTAGGCGCCGGTGATCGCCGCCGTACGGGTTCCCCCGTCGGCCTGCAGGACGTCGCAGTCCATCGCGATGCTGTTCTCACCCAGCGCGGATAGGTCGATGCTGGCCCGCAACGCCCGGCCGATCAGCCGGCTGATCTCGTGCGTACGCCCACCGATCTTGCCGCGCACCGACTCCCGATCGCTACGGGTGTGAGTCGAGCGGGGCAGCATCGCGTACTCCGCGGTCACCCATCCGAGTCCGGAGCCACGTCGCCAGCGCGGTACGCCCACGCTCACGCTGGCTGCACACAGCACCCGGGTACGGCCGAACTCGACCAAGACAGAGCCTTCGGCATGGTCGAGCCAGTGACGGGTGATGGTCACGGGTCGGAGCTGGTCAGGGGCACGGTTTTCGGGTCGGGTCACGGCCAGCGACCCTAGCCGAGCCGTCTGCGACTCAGGGGACCCCTGCAACCATGGGTACGTTGCAGGCTTCCCCCGTCGAGCTCAGCCGAGCTGCCCGGGAGAGGATGGCGGGATGCTTTCCGAACTGATCCGCGTCAGTACCGGGGGTTCTCCGGCCGTTGTCGACCTGACCGATCGATGCACGGACTTCCTGCGCAACTGTGGCGCTGACCAGGGTTTACTGCACGTATTCGTTCCGCACGCGACCGCCGGAGTGGCGATCATCGAAACGGGAGCGGGAAGCGACCACGACCTGCTGACCGCACTCGACTCGCTGTTGCCGACCGACGACCAGTGGCGTCACCGGCACGGCTCACCCGGGCATGGCCGCGACCATGTGCTGCCAGCTCTCGTCGCGCCATACGCGTCGATCCCCGTTCTGGACGGTCGACCGGCGCTAGGCACGTGGCAGGCGATCTGCCTGGTAGACCCCAATGGCGACAACCCAGATCGCCAGGTTCGACTATCGTTCCTTCCCGGCTGAAGGTCAGAGGTCGTACGTGGCGCCGGTCCTGGCAAGTTCGGTGGCCGGGAAGACCGTACGAGCGGCCGTGAGCTGGGTGTCGGCGTCGACCCACGGCGGGATGTGGGTCAGCAGCAATCTGCCCACACCAGCCTCCACGGCATGTTCGCCGGCCTGGCTACCCGTCAGATGCAGGCCGGGTGGGTACCCGAGCTCACCCTCGGGCTGTGCCGCCTCGCACAGCAACAGGTCGCATCCCTTGGCCAGTCGGACCAGCTCGGGGCAGACGCCGGTGTCCGCGGAGTAGGTCAGCGACGTCGACCCAGCCTCGACCCGGATTGCGTAGGTGTCCACGGGATGGTTCGTTCGGGCGAGGGAGAGCCTCATGTCGCCGATCGTCAACCCGGTCTCATCCGACGAGATCGGGTGGAAGTCGAACACGTCGCTCAGGTCAGACGCCGACTGTTCGTAGGCGGCACCTAGCCGTTCCATGGTGCCCACCGGACCGTAGAGCGCTACCGGTCCATGTGATCGATCGGCGTATCGGTGCCAGACCACGAACGAGCAGGCGTCCAAGCAGTGATCAGCGTGCAGGTGGGACAGCAGGATCGCGTCGATCGTCTCCAAGGCGGCGTACCGCTGCAACGCCCCCGCGGAACCGGGTCCCAGATCCAGGACGATCCGTACCCCGTTGTGTTCGACCAGATAACAGGATGCCGCAGAGCCCGGGCCTGGCATCGAGCCCGAGCAACCAACGACCGTCAATCTCATTACGCGGCACCGTGGTTGGGAACCAGGATACTGTCTGCGGAGTAAGGTACCGGTACGGGGACCGCTGGACCGTCGAGTGCCTCAGGCGACTCGGCAGCATCCGTCGCCGCCTGCCTCTCGGTGTCATCGGCCGCCTTGACGCTGTGGGCAGCGGGCAATGTCGCGATCGGCCCGACGACCGGCCCGAGGAAGCGCTCGGCCAGTCGGTGGAAGGTCGCCGCGTCGCCGGTGGAGAAGAACCGATGTTCGCCTGGGGACACGTCCGCTCCCGGTGAGTCGTCGCGGTCGCGGAGCAGATCCTCGTCGGTGAGCACCTTGAAGACGTCCTTGGCTGTCTCCTCCGCGCTGGAGACGAGTGTGACCCCGTCGCCCATGACGTGGCTGATCGCGCCGGTGAGCAGTGGATAGTGCGTACAGCCGAGCACCAGGGTGTCCACCTCGGCGCGCTGCAGCGGCTCCAGGTAGGACTGCGCCAGCCCCAGGATCTGTCGACCGCTGGTGATCCCGCGCTCGACGAAGTCAACGAAGCTGGGGCAGGCAGCGCTGGTGATCGTCACCTGAGGCGCTGCGGCGAAAGCATCGTCGTACGCACGGCTACGTACGGTCGTCTGGGTGCCGATCACGCCGACCCGCCCGTTTCGGGTCGCGGCGACGCCCCGGCGTACGGCCGGAAGGATGACTTCGACCACGGGCACGTTGTAACGCTCCCGGGCATCATGCAGGCACGCGGCGCTTGCCGAATTGCAGGCCACGACCAGCATCTTGACGCCGGATTCCACGAGCTGGTCCATGGCCGCCAGCGCATGTGCGCGTACATCCGCGATCGGCTGCGGACCGTAGGGACCGTGCGCGGTATCGCCGAGGTAACGAATCGATTCCGCGGGCAGCTGGTCCATGATCGCCCTGGCGACGGTCAGACCGCCCACTCCGGAGTCGAAGACCCCGATCGGCGCGCCTGCCCCACTCACGCTCTGCAGCGTAATGAGCCGCCTCGAGCCAGCCGGCTCACGACACCGGCTTCAGGCCCAGAGCTGGCCATCGAGTGCGTCGGCGGCCTCCTCGACAGAGCCCGCGTAGGCGCCGGTCGACAGGTACTTCCATCCTCCGTCGCAGACGATCAACGCGATCTCGGCGTGGCACCCCGCGGCCACCTCACGCTCGGCGACGCCGAGGGCGGCGTGCAGGATGGCTCCGGTCGAGATGCCGGCGAAGATGCCCTCGCGATCGATCAGCTCGCGGGTGCGCCGGATCGCGTCGTTCGGGCCCACGGAGAACCGGGTCGTCAGCACCGACGCGTCGTACAGCTCGGGAATGAACCCCTCGTCGATGTTGCGCAGTCCGTAGACGAGCTCTCCGTACCGCGGCTCGGCGGCCACGATGGCAACACCCGGGACCTTCTCCCGCAGAAACCGCCCGACGCCCATCAGTGTGCCGGCGGTGCCCAGGCCGCCGACGAAGTGCGTGATCGAGGGAAGATCGGCCAAGATCTCCGGGCCGGTCGTCTCGTAGTGCGCGCGGGCGTTGGCCGGGTTGCCGTACTGATAGAGCATCACCCAGTCCGGGTGCTCGACGGCCAGCTTCTTGGCCACCGCGACGGCCTCGTTCGATCCGCCCTCGGCCGGGGATGAGATGATCCGCGCCCCGTACATCTCCAGCAGTTGGCGGCGTTCGATCGAGGTGTTCTCGGGCATCACGCAGATCAGCTTGTAGCCACGCTGTCGGGCGATCATCGCCAACGAGATCCCGGTGTTGCCGCTGGTCGGTTCGAGGATCGTCGACCCGCTTCGGAGTCGGCCTTCGGCCTCGGCCGCCTCGATCATGAAGAAGGCGGCCCGATCCTTGACCGAACCAGTCGGATTGTGGTCCTCGAGCTTTGCCCAGAGGCGGACCTCTGGGGTCGGTGACAGAGCCGGAAGACCCACCAGCGGCGTATGGCCGAGGGAGTCGATCAACGAAGTGAATCGGGCCATGGCTGAACTAGCGCTTGCGCGCTACCGAACCTCCGGCGACGGCAGGTAGCACGGTGACCGAGTCGCCGTCCTTGAGCGGGGTCTCGAGAGATCCGGTGAAGCGCACGTCCTCGTCGTTGACGTAGACGTTCACGAATCGGTGCAATGACCCGTCGTCGGAAATCAGTCGGCCCTTGATGCCCGAGTGCCGGGCGTCGAGGTCGTCGATGAGCGCGCTGAGACTGTCACCAGAACCCTGCACGGTCTTCTCACCGCCGGTGTGCGTGCGCAGGATCGTGGGGATGCGGACCTCAATAGCCATGCGTTCTTCTCTCCTCGATAGCTGTGGGTACGTGGCACCTCTACGGGTAACGACGGCACCCGTCGGTTCGATTCCGACACGGTCAGGTGATCTCGACCGGCTCCTCGGTCACCTCAGTATCGACAATCCGGTACGAACGGAACTCGGTCGGGTCCGCGTCGTTGCCGTGCTCGCGCGTGGACACCAGAACATAGTGCGCCCCAGGCTCGGCAGCGAGGTTGATGTCTGTTCGCGACGGGAACGCCTCGGTGGCGGTGTGCGAGTGGTAGATGACGACCGGTTCCTCGTCCCGTTCGTCCATGTCTCGGTAGAGCTTGAGGAGGTCGGTGGACTCGAACTCGTAGAATGTGGGTGAACGTGCCGCGTTGAGCATCGGTATGAAGCGCACCGGCCGGTCACTGCCGATCGGACCGGCGATCACACCGCACGCCTCGTCCGGATGGTCGCGCCGGGCGTGAGCTCGGATCTCGTCTACCAACTCACGCGCGATCCGAAGCACCCGCCGAGTGTAAAGGGGCGGCCGAGTCAGCCCTGTTGATCATCGGCAAACCAGGCGTCCAGCGATCGGAAAACCCCCGATCCGCCGATCATCCGTGCTTGGTACTCAGCGCGTCGACCAGTAGCCCCTGCACCGCGGTCAGCCAGGAGTAGGCCGCCCAGCGCGGATCGCCGGACTGTTCGGCGCGGTCCATCGGGTCGTCGGATTCCCGGACGTCCAGGCGTACGCCGATGGCCAGACGTACATCGTTGATGGTGCGGATCCAGGCCTCGGCACCGTTCTCGTCGAGCTCGACCCGCCCGCCGGACTCACTGACTGTGTCCAGCAGCAACGCGGCATCGGCCAGCTTCTCCCGGCGTAGCCCCGCCTCGGTCAACGAGCGGTAGTCGTTGGCCAGGTCTCGATCGCTGCGGTGCCCGTCCGGGAGGAGCCGCTCGGCCACCGGATCCGGTGCGCCGGCGCTGCCACCGGACTCGCCGTCGGATGCGTCACCACTGAGCACATCGCGGACGTCGGCGACCACCTGCCGCAGCAGGGCCGCCTCGTACGGTTCGACGTCGCCCACCAGTCGCCCGCGGTTCCACCGGAAGGGCGTCACGAGTCTCGCTGATAGCTGGCCCACAGCCCATAGGCATGCAGCCGGGAGGTGTCGGACTCCATTCGCTCCTTTGCCCCGGAGCTGACGATGGCCCGGCCCTCGTGATGGACCTGGAGCATCAGCTTGGTCGCGGTCGGCTCGTCGTATCCGAACAGTTTCCGGAAAACGTAGGTCACGTAGTTCATCAGGTTCACCGGGTCGTTCCAGACGATGGTGACCCAGGGGCGATCGCTTTCGTCCGCTTCGTCGACGACAACCTCTTCGGTCCGCTCCGGGGCGAGAATTCCGCTCACGGCTGCCATCATGCCCGGTCCCGCCACCCGGGCGCCTCGCCTAGGCTGCCCAGCTGTGTCCACGGCGCTGCTGACCGACCATTACGAGCTGACGATGCTCGCCGCTGCCCTGCGCGATGGCACGGCACAGCGGCGGTGCGTCTTCGAGGTGTTCGCCCGACATCTTCCTCCGGGTCGGCGTTACGGCGTGGTTGCCGGCACTGCGCGCCTCCTGGATGCGATTGAGGCATTCCGCTTCGGCGAGGAAGAGATCGGCGAGCTCCGAGCCAAAGAGGTCGTCGACTCCGACACCCTGGAGTGGCTTGCCGCACATCGTTTCTCGGGCTCCATCGAAGGGTATGCCGAGGGGGAACTGTACTTCCCCGGCTCCCCCATCCTCACCGTCCGGGGCAGCTTCGCCGAAACCGTCCTGCTCGAGACGCTGGTGTTGTCAGTGCTCAATCACGACAGCGCCATCGCTTCGGCCGCCGCCCGCATGGTCTGTGCCGCCGGAGACCGACCCGCCATCGAGATGGGCTCCCGGCGAACCCATGAGGTAGCCGCGATCGCGGCGGCCAGAGCTGCCTATCTCGCGGGTTTCACGGCCACATCAAACCTCGCGACAGGGGCCCGGTACGGCGTACCGACGACCGGGACGAGCTCACACGCCTTCACCTTGCTGCACGACGACGAGGAGACGGCCTTCGCCGCGCAGATCGCAGCACTCGGCGTGGAAACCACCCTCCTGGTGGACACCTACGATGTCTTGGACGGCATCCGTGCGGCGGTACGGGCGGCCGGTCCCGGGCTCGGTGCGATTCGGCTGGACTCCGGAGACTTGGGGTCCTTCGCCGTCCAGGCACGCGAACTGCTCGACTCGCTCGGAGCGACCGGGACTCAGATCGTGGTCACCAGCGACTTGGACGAGTACGCGATCGCGGCTCTCGCCGCCGTCCCCGTCGACGGGTACGGCGTAGGCACTGCGCTGGTGACCGGCTCCGGCGCTCCCACTGCGGGTTTGGTCTACAAGTTGGTCGAAGTCGACGGTCGCTCGGTGGCCAAGGGGTCGACCGGCAAGCGATCTCGAGGCGGACGCAAGTACGCCGTACGGCGGCACAACCGGAACGGCGCAATGACTATCGAGGTGGTCAGCAGTGGCGGTCGGGCGCAGGCTCTCGACGGAGATCGGGCACTGCAGATCCCTCTGTTGGTAGACGGCCGGCGCCCCCACGAGGGAGATCCGCCGCAGGCACAGCTGGAGACCGCCCGGGCACATCACCGCGCAGTGATGGCCTCGCTCCCGCCGGCCGGGCGCAAGCTTTCCCGCGGTGAACCAGCCATCGACACGGAGTTCGTGGAGCTTTCGCCCTAGGGACCGCGGCGAGAAGTGGCTTTCCGGGCTCGACGGGTCGAGTTCGCCCGCGAGAAGTCACCTCTCGTCGTGCTCACGCCGAAGCTTGCGCAGTACGGCCCGAACGCGGGCCACCACGGCCGACGGGTCATGGAGGTCAGCGACACATCTCGTCGCCTGACGCAGGCGGCGATACGCGCGAGGGCGCCTCAGTTGGCCGGCTCGTCGAGGGATTCGATCTCGGCGTGGCTGATGCCCAGCACGAACAGGATCGCGTCCAGGTAGGGCTGATTCAACGCGGCGTGCGCCTGCTCTCGTACGACCGGCTTGGCGTTGAAGGCAACACCGAGCCCGGCAGTGGCGAGCATGTCGATGTCGTTCGCGCCATCACCGACGGCCACCGTCTGACTCAGGGGTATGTCGAACTGCGCAGCAAAACGCTTGAGCGCTGCGGCTTTTCCGCGCCGGTCGAGGAGCTCACCCAACAGGCGGCCGGTCAGCCTGCCGTCCAGGATCTCCAGGGTGTTCGCAGCGGAGAAATCAAGGTCGAGTCGAGTCACGAGTCGGTCTGTGATCTGGGTGAAGCCGCCGCTGACGATGCCACAGCGAAACCCCATTGCCTTGAGGGTCCTGACGAGAGTGCCTGCGCCGGGGGTGAGTACGAGTTCGTCATAGACCTCGTCCAGGGCGCTGGCTGGTAACCCTTGGAGCACCGAGACGCGATCTCGCAGGGACTGACCGAAGTCAAGCTCGCCGGCCATCGCCGCCGCCGTGACCGCAGCAACCTCGGACTCCCGGCCGGCCTTGGCCGCAAGAGAATCTATGACCTCGCTCTGGATCAGCGTGGAGTCCACGTCGAGCACGATCAGCCGCTTGCTACGACGCAGCAGACCGGCCTTCTCGACGGCGATGTCTACACCCGTCTGACTGGCGACTGTGGACAGTGCCTCACGAAGCTTCGCCGACTTGGCACCGGAGACCATCAGCTCCAGGCTGGTCACCGGATAGCTCGACAGGCGAGAGATGGTGTCGATGTTTCCACCGACGTCGGCGATCGCGCTGGCGACCGCGGCAACGGCCGTGGCCGGCAGGGGTGCTCCGAGCACGATGACGTGATTACGTCGTCGGCGGTGCTCAGCCAGATCAGTCGCTGCCTCGTCGAAGGACGACTCGATCGACACGCGGGCGCCGGCTGACACCCGGTCGGCAATATGTTTGATCTCGGACTCATCTGCCCGGATGGCCAGCAGGACGCCGAGCACGAGCTGGCCTCGGATTACCACCTGTTCGACGTCGAGGATCTCTACGTCCACCAAGGCCAGTTCGGTGAACAGCTGCGCGGTGACGCCGGGATGGTCCGGTCCGGTGACGGTCAGCAGGGCGCTGCGGCTCGGGTCGGCGGACATCGGGCGACTCAGGGTGAGAGGGCGGCGATCGAGGCCGACCACGCGGTGCGACTCACCGACTGAGGGTGCCACCGTCGCCGGAGTCGTCGGAGGAGCGGTCCACGAGCGGGATCTCATCGTGACGCCGCCGACTCACGTGTTTCTCGGCTTGGAGGCGCTCAGCCAGATGCGGGTAATGCGCCTCGAAGGCCGGTCGCTCGGACCGGATCCGAGGGATCTCGACGAAGTTGTGCCGCGGCGGCGGGCAGGAGGTCGCCCACTCCAGAGAGTTGCCGTAGCCCCACGGATCGTCTTCGACGGCAAGTTCGCCGTACCGCCAGCTCTTGATGACGTTCCAGATCAGCGGGAGCAGGGAGGCGCCCAGGATGAAGGAGCCGATCGTGGAGATCGTGTT
>JACCUF010000233.1 GCA_013811975.1 Geodermatophilaceae bacterium
CGCAGTCAGCGGGCCGTAGAGCCTGGAGAGCAGCAGCGCGAGCGACACGACGGTGCCCGCATCCAGATTGCCCTGAACGGCAAGCACTCCGCCAACCCCGTAGACGAGGGCGGCGGCCAGCGAAGCGACCAGAGTCAGCGCGACGAAGAAGATCCGCCCGTACATGGCCGAGACGATCCCGATGTCGCGGACCCGCCCCGCACGTCCTCGGAAGGACTCCGCTTCCTGCTCCGGCCGGCCGAAGAGTGCGACGAGCAGGGCGCCGGCGACGTTGAAGCGCTCGGTCATCGTGGCGTTCATCGAGGCGTTGAGGTCGTAGCTCTCCCGAGTGATCTTCTGCAACCGCTGACCCACGATTCGAGCGGGAAAGATGAAGACCGGCAACAGGACCAAAGACATCAGTGTGATCTGCCAGGACAGGGTGAGCATGACCCCGACGGTCAGGACCAGTCCGACGACGTTGGAGATGACCCCGGACAGAACCGAGGTGAAAGCGCGCTGGGCCCCCAGGACGTCTGAGTTCAGCCGGCTGACCAAGGCTCCAGTCTGTGCCCGGGTGAAGAAGGCGATCGACATCTGCTGCACGTGCTCGTAGACCTGGGTCCTCAGGTCGTAGATGACGCCTTCGCCGATCCGGGCCGAATACCAGCGCTGAGCCAGTGACATCAGGGCGTCGAAGACCGCGAGCCCGGCGATGATCGAGGCCAACCTGATGACGGTTCCGGTAGTGCCGGAATCGCTGGAGATCACATTGACGATGTCACCTGCGAGCACCGGCGTGGCGACACCGGCGATTGCAGCCAGGACCACCAGTCCGATGAAGTACGTGAGGTCGCGCCGATACGGGCTCGCGTAACCGATCACCCGCTTCCAGGTCCCGGCGGGGATGTCCTTGTCCTTGTTCGCAGGATCGCTGGAGAACGACCGCATCGCCCGCCAGGACGACACGCTGCCCATATGTCCCATGCCGGTCACGTCTTCACCTCTGGTGGAGTCAACACCCGAGGTCGGACCGCTGTTCCCGCGCGGCGACGAAGGGCCGCTCAGCGTTGGGCGAACTGGCGCAACAGCGGCAGCTGCGCGAGACGCTCGGCAGCACACTGATCGGTTCTGGTCCGGTCGCCGGCACCGAGTAGCAGTTGCTTGGTCGCCGCGGCCGACGCCGCGGGAGCGGCCAGCAGCGCAGCCACGAGATCCTGCACTGCACCAGCCAACTGATCGGCGGGGACGACCGCGTTGGCCAGCCCGATGGCGACAGCCTCCGCTGCACCGACCTTGCGACCGGTTGCGCAGATCTCCAGCGCCCTCGGATATCCGACTGCCCGTACCAACGGCCAGGTTCCGGTCAGGTCCGGCACCAAGCCGAGCGAGGTCTCGGCCATGGCCAGGCTCGCGTCCTCGGTGAGCACCCGTAGGTCGCAGGCCAGGGCGAGTTGGAATCCGGCTCCGACGGCGTGTCCCTGCACTGCGGCGATCGAGATGGCGGGGCCCGCTGTGAGCCAGGAGAACCCGGCCTGGAACGTGGCAATGCCCTCCACGATCTCGGCATCGGATCCGGTTGCCAGAGCGGCCAAGCCGTCAACGACGTCGGGGTCGCCCGAGAACAGGCTTCGGTCCAGTCCGGCGGAGAAGGCGCGTCCTTCTCCACGTACCACGACCACGCGGATGGCTGAGTCCAGCCGGGCGCCGATGGCCGCAAGCTCCCGCCAAGTTGAGGGCGTCTGGCAGTTGAGTCGGCTCGGTGTGTCGAGGGTGACGGTCGCAACCTGACCCTCGACTCGAAGCCGAACGCCGCAGCCGTTTTGAGGTTCTTGGGTCATCCCTGCAGACTAGATTCCGGGCAGCCGGGCCACCGCGCCGATCAGCTCTTGCGGCGGTTGGCGCCTCCGCGCGCCCGCATGACGTGTCCGGACTCGACCAGCAAACGATGGACGAAGCCGTAGGACCGTCCGGACGCGGACGCGAGGGCACGGACGCTCTCGCCTGCCTGGTATCGCTTTCCGAAGTCCACGGCCAGATCATCGCGCTGTTGCCCGGTGATCCTGGCACCCTTCTTCAGTTCGTTCATCCTGGAAGACCTCCGACTTCGACCCCGACCACGCCCTCAGCACACTCACAATCGTCGTTCACCACAAGACCTTTCGGCCAAGCCGCCACCAGCGGACCAAAATTGATCTACATCGGCCGCTGCCGACTGCTCTACCCGGGTCGGTGCTTGGCCAACGACCGGCTCGACTGGGCTGCGCTTACGGCGTAAGAAGTGGGTATGCCACGACTGCGGACC
>JACCUF010000060.1 GCA_013811975.1 Geodermatophilaceae bacterium
AACCACCACGCGTTGCGACGACTCCCTGAATCCGCCCGGTCACAAACTCCCCATCGATCCTCGGTGACCCGACGGCCCTTGCTGTCTCGCACGTCGTCGGTAGCGAGGTCGACGTCGGGACTTGCGCGGTACTTCGTCATAGCTTCCTTCGTAGCGTCAGTTCTTTCAGGTTGTGGAGTTTGGATCGCTTGAGGCGGTCGACGACAACGCAAACTACGGCTGACTAGGGCCGACGAGGCCACCTACTTGAAACGCAAGCGCTGAATAACCTTACGGGACAGACTCATTTCGAATCAGGGCTAACTCCGAAAGCTGCCGGATCAGCAGGTTGCGGGTTCGAATCCCTCCTCCGAGCGCGCGTACGGTTGAGACCTCTGCATTTCTGGGACCGGCGGTCATGGCAGCACAGATCTGACACTCGACACGTCGTGTGCCTCCTGGATGTCACTGAGGAGCGCGTCCGGCGCGCGCATCCGCCACGCGTCGGTTACCAGTTCCTCCAAGCGGCCAACGTCCACGGCCGCCAGCCGGAGAAGCACCAACGGCCAGCCGTCGTAACCGGGCGTGGTGAAGAAGATCGTGGGCTCGCCGAGTAGCAGAGCCTGCTTCTCGGCCTCGTCACCGACAAAGAGCACTGCGATGTCTGTCCGGAGCACCCGCGGCCTGCCCGGTCTGCGCTCGGGATAGGACCAAACAAACCCCTTATCGGCGATCCGGAAGTCGAAGCCGTCGCTACGGATCTCGACCACGTGTGGCAGCGCCAGTGCGACGCGGCGTACGTCGTCGGCGTCAGCCACTGAAGTTCCTCCCCCCACCGCATCACCCGTAGAAACAGGCTAGGCGTCGGCACGGACATCCGGGCCGCGACTGATCCATCGGAGGACGCGAGATCTGGCATCGGTGGTACCAACCCCACTTCGGCGGGCAGGCCTGCACCCTTCTCCCGCAGGACTGCTGGTAGTGGAGTGGGAGAGGTGTGCGGACAACGACACAACGCCCACGACGACCGCGACCGAGACGGCGACCACCGGCGGGCAGGCGGGCGACGGTCTGTGCGAGGTCGCCGGCCGACTCGACCTGGAGTCGGCCGTCTCGCTCTTCGAGCGATCGCCGGCCGAGATCGAGGCGTTCTTCGACGCGAGCGACGATCTGTTCGCGGCGGGGCTCGACGTGGTCCCGGCCGAGCTGGTCGCCGATCTGCAGACCGTGCGCGAGAAGTACGCCGACTTCGCCGCCCACCTTGCCCGGTACGACTACGACTTCCAGGCGGTGATCGCCGCGCTGGAGAGCGACCCTGAGCTGGCAGCTGCGGTCGCGGGCGTCGACGACCTAGCCTTCGCCGCCGCCGCCGGCCGGTTGCGCGACCTCGTCGCCACGGAGTGCGGCATCGTGCTCGACCCCTTCCAGCTGGCCAGCGGTTGACGGCCGGCCCGCTCCTGGGCTAGCCGGGGGTGATGGTCTGGGCGTCGCCGGACTCGGTGTCGTCGCCCGAATCTACGAATCGGTGCTCGTCCGGGCCTCAGTCGCATGGAGCGCCGCGAGCCGGTCGCGCAGCGCGACAGGCCAAGCTTCGTCTCTCTCAGCCCCATTCTCGCCTCATCGTGGCTACCCAACGGGCCGCCGGAGCGGCAGGCGGGCAGCAGCAGGTCGACCTCGAGCCAGGCTGCGAGATCGGTGAGCTCGCGGGGCACCTCCTCGGTCATGGTCTTCGCGAACGGCACATCTCGGTGGATCTCGTCGACCCGCAGCACGCCCTGCTTCTGGTCGGTGGTGGCGTCGACCTTGCGACGAGGCCATCCCCGTACAGGATCGGCATCGCCCAGTAGCCCCACCGTCGCTTCGCCGCCGGCTTGTACATCTCGAGCGGGTAGTCGAACTCGAAGATCTCGGCCATCCGCTCGCTGGTGGCCCGCGGTGAGGCGGACATGATCGGCTTTCTGCGCTGACTTAGACCCGGTCGTACTCGGCGTGGCCCAGGCTCATCACATCGTCTCCTGGCTGGCCGGCGGTGAGGCGAAACCGTCGAACGGGTGCTGCTCGGCCCGTATCAACAAAAGGGATCGAGAAAGGCGACTGGCAGGTCGCGATCCGCGAGCCCGAGCATGGTTCCGGCCGCCGAAGTGGATCGACCCGGCCCGGCGCTGGCGCATCAACCACCTGCACCCCCCACCACGCAACGGCAATGACCTGACGGAGTTACAGGCCCGTACCCGCGCGTTCGGCTGCACCAAGAGGCGCTGGTTCTGATGATTAACTTGGATAAGGCGTCGCCGCCGGGTGAAAGAATGCGGGCATGGCCAAATACTCGGTCAATGCGAAGGCAGTCAGCCGAGCACGCCAGCTCATCGACAGTCGCCAGTACGTCCTGAACAGCAATTGGGGTGCGGTCGCGCCGTCCGCCGACGACGAGAACGACTTCTTGGAGTCGCACTCGTGGAACGACTACGCCGACTGGCATCTCGGCCTCACCGAAGGCGCGAGCGAGGAGACCAAAGCTCGGTACGCCTTCGTCTACGGCGATCTCCGTCGCGTACACAGGATGGGCCTGATCGCATGCATCTACCGGGCTTCTGAATGGCGGCACAAGGAAGTCGAGCTGGCAGCGCACGACCTGCTGCAACACCTCGACGCCACGAGCGCCTGAAGACTGCCGATACTGGGATGGCGCCTGAGGAGCCCCGCAGGTTCGTACTGCACGATCACCGCAAGCCGCAGCCGCACTTCGACCTTCGCTTGGAGGAAGGCGGTGTCCTTCGGTCCTGGGCGGTGCCGCGTGGCCTTCCCGACGACTCAACCGAGAACCGGCTGGCCATCGCCGTTCCTGACCACGCCATGGATCACCTGACCTACACCGATGCCGAGAAGTTCATCGCTGATACCGGCAACTGGGAAGAAATCGACCGCAACGACCGGCGCCTCCTGTTCGCCTTGCACGGCCGGAATCGATCGCGGCGATACGCGCTGATCCGTACAGATCGAGACTGGCTCCTGCATCTGACCAATGAGCAGCCAGGTTGAGAATCAGACGAGAAGACCCCTAAAATGGCTTGCTTACGCCGTAAGGCTACGGCATCATCGGTATGTTCCGTGACGGATCGGAATGTGCCCACCTGGGCTCATGTAAGCCACCAAGCACGGCCGGGCTAACCCCCGCCAGATTGAGGAGCACATCATGAACATCGCAACCATCTTGTATATCTTGGCCGTCATCCTGGTGATCGCCGGCATCTACGTTGCCCTCGTCCGCAAGGAAGTGATCTTCGGTGTGGTCTTGATCGTCGTCGGTTTGCTCGTGGGCCCAGGCGGAGTTAGCGTCTTCACCTGATCTGCTGGCAGGAGCGCACATGTGGATGCGATGGATCTACCGGACATTTGCCATGTTCGTCGGACGCAAGGCCTGGCAAGCTTTTCAGCGGCGGCGGGGGCGCTCGCCTAGGCCACCGCAGGCTTACTAGCTGCACGCACGGCGGCACGTCAGACGGCGAGTCGGAAGGTTCGGGCGAGTCGAGACCCAAGGCCCGCGGATCGGCGATCCGCGGGCCTTGGCTGTCCGGGCCCTCGTCGAAGAGCCGATGCCCCTACATTTCGTACGGACTTCCAACGGCGATGCCGTACGAACCACCGGGCCGAGGACGGTACTCAGCCGAGGGTGATCAACACGACCGCGCACCCGGCCAGCGCGAGCCCGAGGCCCTGACGGCGCGAGATCCGCTCGTCGAGCACCAGCCGGGCGAGCACGATGGTCCCGGCCGGGTACAGCGACGTGAGCACCGCCGCGATCGTCAGGAGTCCGGTCGTGGTCGACGCGTAAAACAGCAGGGTGGCCGCCGAAGCGAGCACCCCAGTGGCCACCGCGATCGGCCACCAAGGCCGGGACTCGGGCTCGGGCGCTTCCTCGGGGGCTGGCCCGCGGCCTGGCTCGGCCGGGCGTGGCGTGGTGATCGCTGGTTGCGGCACCGGACGCGAGGACTTCAGGGCCACCACACCGACCAGGGCGAACGCGGTCGCCTGCCCGGCCGCAAGTGGCCACAGCCCCGCGCTGTCGCCGGCCCGGTCGAGGGCGAAGAAGAGGAGGCCGAACCCTAATCCGGCCAACACGCCGTCGATGACGCCTGAGGGCCGTCCGTTGTCAGAGGAGTCGCCTCCCCCGCCGGAGATCAACCACACCGCCGGCAGCGCGATGACCAGCCCGACGACGGCCAATGGTGCGGGACGTTCGCCGAGCACGACTGCCAGCCCGGCGGGCATAGCCGCGGCCAGGACTCCGGACGTCGGCGCTACGACTGCTACCCGAGCCCGGGCCAACCCCCGATAGAGGAACAACGTCCCGAACCCCGAACCCAGCCCGGACACCAGGCCCCACATCAGCGGCGTGCCAGACAGCGTTCCGTCGACCAGCGCAGCAGCCACGAGGGCGATGATCAGCGCCGTCCCGGCGCCGACCACGGTGACCAGGGAGAAGTGCGCCCGGGTCGAGGCTCGGCCGCCGAGGAAGTCCGACGCGCCGTAGGCCAGAGCCGCTCCGAGGGCGAGCAGGATCGCGGTCACACCAATAGGCAACCAGCCGCCACCAGGGAACCTTCCGACGGGTCGTGCGACCCAGCGGCGGCTACCCGGTGTAGGTCGGCTGCACCCGCACGGGCCGAGCCGGTGGACTCCGCTGCATTGGGCCAGGACGGGCCGGAGGAGGCGCCATCGCCCACGGCCGGGGCCTCGACTGCGCCCGCATCGACCCGAAGGGTGCCGTGGCCGTCCCCGTCGACGGGACGGGCGACGCCGCGCTGATCGGCTGGAGTCGACTCGGCGTTCAGGCCGAAGTCGATCGCCGGGCTTCCCGCCGTGGCAGCATCGTCGGGGACGGGCCGCCGTTGTCGGTCAATGCTCCCAGGCCAGGATCGACCACCCCGACGACGTCAGCCGGGCTGGTCGAGGTCACCCCGGCACCGGTGGTACAGCCGGAGCGGACGAAACCGGGGGGCCCGGGGGGACCAGGGGGACTGAGGGGACCGAGTCGAGGTCGAACTCGACCGAGGCGAGTCCATCCGACTCGCTCACCACCGAGACATCTCCACCAGCCGATCCGTCCGCTCCGACAGTGGTGGCTACTGCTGATCGATGTTGCCGAAATCTTCTCAGATCCTGCAGACGGTGCGCCGGCCCGCAGCGTCGACCGTCACGACGAGTTGTCCGGCCAGGTCGTGTTCGTCGTGATCGAAGAACGTGGCGATTGGCTGAATGTCCAACTGCCCGTACGACCGAACGGATCGACTGGCTGGATCCGCGGCGCCGATGTCGGGCTCAGCACCCACGAGTTCGTCACCACCATCGAACCGTCGGAGCATCGGATGACGGTGACCAACGCGGGAGAACAGTTGCTGCAGACCCCGATCGGCGTCGGTACCGCTGATGCTCCGACTCCGGGCGGCACCTACTACATCAAGGAGTTGCTGCAGCCGTCGAACCCGGACGGGGGGTAGGCCACCTACGCCTACGGCCTGTCCGGATTCTCCAACGTCTTCACCGGCTATTCCGGCGGGGACGGCGTCATCGGCATCCATGGCATTAATCGACCCGAAACGGTTGGCACCGATGTCAGCGATGGGTGCATCCGGACGACGAACGAGGTGATCTCGCAGCTCGTAGAACAGATCGGTATCCCGCTCGGGACACCTGTCGAGATCCTCGGCTGAC
>JACCUF010000077.1 GCA_013811975.1 Geodermatophilaceae bacterium
CGGGTCAACGCCGAGGTACGGGAATGGAACCCGGTCTCCTTCGTCAGCGTGGCGTCGGACTCGGGAGTGACCCGATGGGCGATTGCCATGGAGAACTTCCGTTCTGCGTCGTAGACCCGCACGTGTATGTCGGTGGGGACCCAGGCGTTGGACGCGTCGATGTCGTCCGGGCATGCGGAGGAGGCACACACCAGGTCCTTGGTCGCGCGCATCAGCACGTAGTCACCGGGCCGCGACCATGGCTCGTCGAAGACAAGCATGTTGTGGGCGTCGAAGGCGGTGTTGTAGAACAGGTTCAGCGCCGGCCAGCCCGTGCGCGGCTCGATCGCATAGGCCGCCAACTCGGCATTGAAATTGTCGCTGCAGTTGACGTGGCCCGGATATCCCATGTCCTCGTAGTACTTCGCATTGCAGGCCAGCCCGAACGCATCATGACGGCCCACCGTGTCCCGCACGATCTCCACCAGGGGATTGGCGTCCTGGTCGTAGAACTTCCCGTACAAGCCGGGCTGAGGGTAGGGCTGGCTCATGAAGTACCGGGTGGTGGTCGAGTCCAGCCCGCGTTCCACCCCGTCAGCCAACCGGGCACTGTCAAAGGCCAGGAAGTCCGAGCACTGTCGACCCTCGACGTCGATCACCTGGACGAACTGCCCGGCCTTGACCTCGTAGCGCAGCGCCGTGGCCGCATCGATGTGCAGATCGAGGACAGGATCGGCCAAGGGCGGCGGTACCCGAGGCTCGGCCGCCGGGCGCAGCACCGCCCGCTGCAGTTCCAGCGTCAGCTCGGTCGGCGGGTTGGCCTCGGCGTCCTCGACGCTCATCACGCCGGCGGGAGCAGCGACGAGCACCGTGGCCGCAGAGGTAGCGGTGAAGCTCTCCCGTTCGCCGGCCGATGACCAGTCGCCGAACAGTCTCAGCGCACGCAGATCGCGGATGTCGACGCTGCTGAGCTCCAGTGCGGCCAGCACAGCATCGGCCCCCCGCCCGCGCTCACCTCCGTCGCTCTGCGTCTGGGCAAGGCATCGCAGTGTTGCCGCCGGTGCGTCGGCGGTGATTCCGAGGGCTGCACCGTTGCCGCCGCCGTGGCTGATGACTGACAGCTCGGCGGTCTGGCGGCCCTGCGGGTCGATGACCGTCAGCCGGTCACCGGGCTCCATCCGTAGGGCAGTGACACCGCCCGGGCGAACCCGGTAGCTCTCCAGTCCTGGTTCGCGGGCAATCAGCCCTGGAAGCAGCAGCCTCACAGCTTCTTGACGAACAGGCGTGCCATGAGCAGGGCCAGGATCGGGAGCAGGATGAACAGGATCGTGGCCAGGACCGGTCCTGACTCGTAGGCGAAGAACATGTCGTTCATCGGGTGACCTCCAGAAGTCCGGACTGCTGCATACGCTCCCGGCCGAAGTCGGTCAGCTGGTAGTTGAACAAAACCTTCTCCTCGCCGCCGGATTTCGCGGGGTCGATCGTCGCCTCGAGTTCCTCCAGCAGCCCGCCGGCGTACAGGTCGGTCAGCGTCAGACGCACCGTGCCGTGCCAGTAGTCGCCGGACAGGTCGTATGCGGTCATGACCTCTTCAGCGATCTCGTAGTCCCACATGGCTCCCTGACGGGCAAGCAGCTCGAGCATGTATCCCTTTATGTGTAGATCAGGCATGGCCACTCCCCTCATCGAACCTGACTCGACGGGTGCTCCTGGATCGTTCGTGCTCGTCCGGAGGGCACGGCCCTGATCACCTCGAGTACATCACGCTTCTCGGTGAACAGGATGAAGCTTCCGACCACGGCGATCAGGCCGCCGACGATGAACTGCCAGCTCGGCGTCACCAGGGTGAAGACCGTCAGCCAGACCAGGGCGAACGGCCCGTAGAGGGAGGCGATCGCCTGGCCGCGACCCACCCCGATCAGCGGGAAGGACTTGTACCAGGCGACGTAGCAGTAACCGAAGGTCAGACCGAGCAGGACGAGCAGCAGCAGAACCGCGGGGTTACTCAGCGCCGCCGCCATCGTGGACCACAATTCGTCGCCGGCCAGGGCCCAGGCGATTGGGACGGCGATGACGACCCAGATCGCAACTTCCGCAGTGAACCGCAGGGTGATCCCGACGTCAGGGTCGCTGACGTCGAGCGCGCGACCGGCGATCGCGCCTTCCAGGCCCCACCCGACGATTGCCATGAAGCCGCCGACGTAGCCCAGCAGCGCGCCCGTGCCGGCGCCGGTGAACTCGCCGACCAGACCTGGCGTGAAGATGAACACCCCACCCGTGACGATGACGATGATGCCCACGGCGGCCTGCTTGGTGATCCGCTCGTTGTACCAGAGCTTGGCCACGGCCGCCCCGACGATCGGGTACATCAGGGCTGAAACTGCGGAAAAGGCCGGTCCGACGTAGGCGATCGCGACGATCGACCCGAAGATCGCGAGCATGCCCGCCAATCCCGCGGGTGCATACCAGCGGGAGATCCTGGTCCGTTTCATGGTGCGTACGTAGTCGCCGGTCTTACCCAGGACGGCGATCCAGACGAACAGCGCGAGCAGGACCGCGATCGCGTTGAGCACGGTGATCACGAACGCCGCTAGCAGGAAGTTGTCGGCCATGTCGACGAAGGGGGCCTCGAAGTAGATCGCGAAACCTGGGACGTACCACGCGCCCCAGAGGACGGCGCAGGTCAGTGCCCAGATGAAGCCCCAACGGACCTGCCGACTGCGGTGCTCACCTCGGAGCTGACTCACTCTCGCGGTTGCAGTTTCGGTGTCGGTCATAGCTACTCCTCGCAACGAGCCTTCGTGGTGATGTCGTGTGCCGTGAGGCAGATCATCGCCCCGAGAGCGGAAGCTGTAAACCCTTTCCAGGAAACGATGTTGCAGCAGAGTCAACAAATGGCGGGCAGCTGGAGCCCCTCGGTCGCCGGGAAGGACGCGCCGATGCCCTGGGCCAGGCGAGCGGCGGACACGGTGTTGTGCAGTAGCCAGACGTCGGTGATCGGCCCCACGCCGCCCGGGACCGGGGTGATGGCCTCGGCGCGGCGGGCGACGTCGGCAGTGTCGATGTCACCGACGAGGTGCACCTTGCCGGCCGGGCTATCCCTGATCGCGTTGATCCCGACGTCGACTGCGATCACGCCATGTTTGACGTGCTCGACCCGAATCAAGCCGGGCACGCCCGCGGCCACCACCAGGATGTCGGCCCGGACGGTGTGCTCGAAGAGGAGTCCGGCGCCGTGACTGTGCTCGTCACAGGAGACGACTGTGGCCCCTCGTTCCATCGCCAGCATCAGGGCCGGCTTACCCACGTTGGCCGAGCGGCCGACCACGACAAGGTTGCTCTGGGCGTAGGTCTGCGCCGGATCTCGGCCGGACTCCGTGAGGTAGCGGTCGAGCAGGTGGAACACCGATGCCGGGGTGGAAGGGACGTACCGCGGGCGCCCCAGTGCCAGCAGCCCGGCGCTGATCGGATGGACTGACTCGATGTCCTTGATCGGGTCCAGCGCGCGGTAGAGCGAGGCTTCGGAGACCTGAGGCGGCAGTGGACGAAGGATCAGCACTCCGGAGATCCGTGGGTCAGCACCGAGTTTGCCCACGACGGCCAACGCATCGGCTTCGGCCGCATCGTCGGGCAAGGCTTCACATACGTAGTGGCAGCCGACCTTCTGGGCGAGCCGTCGAACCCGCCGTTCATAGGCATGGGCCGGATAGGAATCCCCGACCAGAACCGTTGCCAGTCCTGGCCGCACGCCGGCCGCCGCGAGCTCCTCGACCTCGTCAGCAAGGCTGGCCGACAACTCGGCGGCATACATTCGTCCGTCGATCAGCACGGCGCTCATCAGCGGCTACCGCACGTCATGCGCATAACGTCCCGGAATCGGGCGGCAATCCGCACGTTATGCGCATCACGTTTAGAAGTGGGGGGCGGATCGGCACTCACGACAACCCGACGATCTCACCGTTCTCGTCGAGGTCGATCGACATAGCAGCCGGCGCCGTTCCCAGGCCGGGCATCGTCATCATGTCGCCGCAGATCGGGTACACGAAGCCGGCCCCCACCGAAGCCCGCACCTCGCGGACCGGCAGCCGCCAACCGGTCGGCGCGCCTTTGAGGGTGGCGTCGGAGGAGATCGATAGGTGGGTCTTCGCGATGCACACCGGTAGATGGCCGAAGCCGGCCCGTTCGTAGGTGTCCAGTTGTTTGCTCGCTGCGGCGGAGTAGTCAACCCCGTCCGCCCCGTACACCTTGGCCGCCACGATTTCGATCTTCTCGCGCAGCGAGGCATCGTCGGGGTAGAGCACAGCGAAGTTCGACTTCTCCCCCGCTGCCTCGGCGACGACCTCGGCCAGTTCGGTGGCGCCGGCCCCACCCTTGCCGAAATGGTTTGCCACGGCGACCCGAGCACCCATCTCCTGCGCGATCTCCATGATCGCCCGGTGCTCGGAGTCGTGGTCGTCGGGAAAGGCATTGATGGCCACGACCGGTGAGACGCCGTGGATCCGGATGTTTTCGATCTGCTTGCGCAGATTCGCCCCACCGGCGTGCACGTCGTCGGGGTTCTCCGCCAGCAGGGCTTCGGGCAGCGCCTTCCCGGCCACGATCTTGAACTTGCCGGAGTGGGCTTTGAGCGCTCGTACGGTCGACACGATCACGGCAGCGTCGGGACTCAGGCCCGAGGTACGGCACTTGATGTTGAAGAACCGCTCAGCCCCCATGTCCGCACCGAAGCCGGCCTCGGTGATCAGGAAGTCGCCGGTCCGGATACCGATCAGGTCGGCCACGATCGAGGAGTTGCCAGTGGCGATGTTGCCGAACGGGCCGGCGTGCACCAGAACCGGGGTGTTCTCCAGGGTCTGCATCAGGTTGGGCTTGATCGCATCGCGCATCATCACCGCCATCGCGCCCGCGCCACCGATCTCCTCGGAGGTGACCGGCGTTCCGTCCAGGGTGTAGCCGACCACGATCCTGCCCAGCCGCTCACGCATCTCGGCAAGTGACACCGACAGCGCCAGGATCGCCATCACCTCGGAGGCCGCCGTGATGTCGAAGCCGGTCTGCCGGGTGACTCCGTTCATCCGGGACCCCAGGCCCACCACGATGTCGCGCAGGGACCGGTCGTTGACGTCCAGCACTCTGCGCCAGGTGATGTTGTTGAGATCCAGTCCGCTCTCATTGCCCTTGTGCAGGTGGTTGTCGACCATCGCCGAGAGCAGGTTGTGGGCAGCAGTGACGGCGTGGAAGTCGCCGGTGAGGTGCAGGTTGAGGATCTCCATTGGGACGACCTGGCTGTAGCCCCCCCCGGCCGCTCCGCCCTTGATCCCGAACGTGGGTCCCATGGACGGCTGCCGAATGGCGACCGTGGCCCGCTTCCCGATGTGGCTCATCGCTTGACCGAGTCCCACAGTCGTGGTGGTCTTGCCCTCACCCAACGGTGTTGGAGTCACCGCTGAGACGACGACGTACTTCGCCTTGGGACGATCGGCCAGCTCTTCGATCGCCTCGAGCCGGATCTTGAGCACGTCCCGGCCGTACGGCTCCAGCAGATCTGGCCGCAGCCCCATCGATTCGGCTATGCCGTCGATCGGTTTCAGTGTTGCGCCACGGGCGATCTCGAGGTCGCTTGGGAATGCCATGCCTGATCTCCTCAGCTGTCCTATTTGGGAGCTAGCCAGTGCTAGCGCAGGCTCTCGATGCCGAACTCCGTGCCGGCGTCGACCAACGCTTCGAACAAGTACCGACCCGAGGATCGCTCGCAATGTAGGAGATAACCGGGCACCCCGTCCTGATCATCACGAACGATGTCGGTCACCAGACGGGCCACCGATGTTCGCAGTGCCGATCCGGAGGGGGTGAGGTCGTCGGAGAAGTCGATGCCGCAGACCTTGGCGAGCAGGTCCCCGCAGCGCGCTCCGGCCAGCCGGATCAGCGCCCGGCCGTGGGTCAGATCGACGACTGAAGCGAACTCCCCGGCGGAGCCCGTCGCGGACTCGAGCCAGGTGCGCACGTCCGACGCTGTTGCCGGGTCGGCGAGCACCAGCCACTCGCCAGGCCCAGATCCCACGACCAGGCTGCCGTCGGCGGCTCTCGTCGTACGCGCGAATCCCGTCCCAAGGGCACGGGCAACCGATCCGTCAGGTGCGGCGCGCACGCCGAACTTTGCCAGCCCCGACTGGTCGTAGATGCAGACCGGTGCATCCGGTGCCCCGCCAGTGGCGGGAACGGCTGCGACCGCGGAGTCCGGCGCGATCGCGCTGCGCGCCCGTTCAGGGGGCTCGATGGCGGCGGTAATGGGCTCGGCCACGTCGGTGACCAACTGCTGGCGATCGCCCGAGGGATCGACGTGGGCCAACTGATCGGTGACCTTCGCGGTGATGTCCCGGCCATCTGGCAACCGCACGGTCACGACGGTGCCAGCTGCGGCCACCGAGGCGTCGAGTTGACCGAGACAGATCGACCGGTTCAAAGTCGGCGACATCCGGCTGGAGGTGATCCGACCGACGATCTCGAGCGTCTTTCCCCGACCCGGACGCACGATCTGGCTGGCCTCGGGCGGCACGATCGTCCCGTCCACCGGTTGCAGCCCGACCAGCCGCATGCCGCCGGTCTCCGCGTGCTGCCAGACGAGTTCGGGCTTGCCGGCGAAGTCGGCCTTGTCCAGTTTGACCGCCCAGTCCAGGCCGGCGCTGTACGCGCGGGTCAGCCCGTCGGTGTCCTGGCCAATGATCAGAT